>CAZTHC010000040.1:0-8302 GCA_964613425.1 uncultured Lachnospiraceae bacterium | reverse complement strand
TATTCGCCATCTACATATTCTAATACGTTTACGTATTTATATAGTTCTTTGTTTGTTACCTTTGTAAAATATCTTGTTGCGTTATCCATAAATTTATTCAACTTTCCTTCTAATGTCTTCTCTTTTTGATGTTCAAATGTATATTCGTTTTTATCTTCTAATGGAATACATTCTGTAATTCTTTCTATGTATCTTCTACCTCTAAAGTCTTTAACTAAATGTATATCAAAGTTTAAAACTCCTATAACTTGCTCTTCAGCTGTTTTTTCGTTGTTGAACATTCCTGTTTTTAGTAATGAGTTTCTAAGTGCCATTACTAAATTTGGGAATGTTTTAGCATGGTGAGTAAATAATGTAAATTTACTTGCAACTTGGGCTGCTTGTATCATCCATGCAGCAACTGGATCTGTCGCAACCTCACCGATGATGTTAACACTACCATCTGTTTTCTTTTGAACATCAAGACCCATTTGTCCTGAAATTGTATCCGTTTCACGGAAAGATAAAATATTTCTTGTTGGATATATTTTTCTTAAGTGCAACTCGAATGCAGTTTCTTGAACCCTTATGTTCATTGTTTCATATATGTTTTCTATCATACCCATAAGCATTGTTGTTTTACCACAACCTTGTTCACCTGTAAGTGATACGATCCTTGCACCTTTTACCAAGAATTTTAGTAATTGAATTGTATCTTCTTTTCCTGGGAAAAGAATTAATTGTTCTAATGTTGCTCTCTTAACATCGAATTTTCTTACAAAGAAAGCCCATGTTTCAGAGAATGTTGGTCTTACAACAACAACCCTTGAACCATCCTTCATTTCATTAATCTTAAAACCATTTGTATCTGATAATTGTCCTGGATTATTATATTTATATATGTTTTGGCAAACTCTCTTTAATTCGCTTTCTGCTCCAAATGAAAGGAACGCTAAACGTATAGATTTACCTTGGAAAAATATCCAAATACTATCACATGCTCTTGGAACCTTGTGGTCCATAACTTGGTCTAAGTAATCTCCATCTGTTTGTGCAACTTGACTTAAGAATGATTCTGGAAGTCCTGAAACACCTCCTGAAATTCCATCTATATTCATATCTCTAACTTCATCTATACTGCTATAGCCTTTATAATGTTGATATATTCTTTGAACTATAACATTTAATTTATCTGCAAATGATAATACTACATTTTCTTTTTCGTATATATCGCTTATTTCTTCTGAAGTTATTACATAACATGGTTTTGTTTCTCCAGCCACATATTTTAATACTGCCAAGTTATATTTTTTAATAAACTCTGTTAATGCCTCATACGCAAATTCCTTTTTGTATACATATATTAAAATATCGAATTTATCTTGTGGAGTTAATAATGAAGGAATATCAAAAGGAATAGCTTTTGATATGTTTGTTTCATTTACTCCATATTCTTTAAATAATAAATCATATATTAATTCTTTAATATATTTTTTATCGTTTACGTCACCATATGTACAGCCTTTTAGAGCCTTTTTTAATTCATATTTTTTATTTTTTCTTCTTTTAAGTTCCTCTTCTGATAAACCTATATCATATAAGTTAATTTTAGTAATTTCATCTATTCTTCGTTTAATAAATTCTTTCATTTTTTCTATAGTATATGTTTTATCATCTATTTGTAATTTATTTTCTACATCTTCTTTCTTCTTTTTCTTCACAAAATAGAAAAGCAAAAACATTGCCATAACTGCAATTACTAAAATTAATAGTATGTTTACTATATTCATTATTAGGCTCCCTCCTCTGTACTTATTTACGTTCTTATGCTCTCATTTGCAATTCTTGTATCTTATATATAATTGCATCAGATATTTTTCTTATATCTGCAACGAAAGATAAATTTCTGTCTGTCATATCATTTAATTTTCTAAACTTTAAAAAGAATTCTGCAATATTGTTTTCGTTGCAAGCTTCAAAAAACAAAGTATTATATGGTATTGAAAACACTTCTTTTTCAGATAAGTATTTTGCAAGATTTTTGCTATTGTATTTTGAAAATTTGTCATCTCTTCCTACAACTGTTATAATATTATTTTGATTTAATAAATCATTTTCTTCTTTAAATTTCATATAACTATTTATAGATTCTTTTCTTTGTGTAATGTTCATTACTATAATACTTGATATTGATAATACTTTTTTTGTGAATTCATCATTGCAATCTTTATTTAAATCCACAAAAATATAATCGTAATATCTATTTGCTACTGCTAGCATATCTGGATAAACAGATTTAACCTTTTCGTATTCAATTTCCTTATGACTTTTAGTAGTTTCTAGTACTTCTAACCTATCTTTATATATTATTTTTGTATAATTTGTTATTGTTTCTGGTGAAGTTCTATTACTTAAAATTGCTTTTACTAAACCATCTATTCCGGAATCTACATTTGTTTTGTTTCTGTCATTTTCTACATATATATTTTCATCTTTTGAAACATCCCAAAAACAGTTTTCTAAATCTTTATTTTCAAATGCTGTAGATAATACTAGTACTTTTAAGTTATGGTTTGCTGCTAATTCTGTAGCTACTGCTGCTGTTGACATTGATTTTCCAGTTTCTTCATTTCCAATACTCCAAAATGTTACAATTGCCATGTTCTACACTCCTTTTTCTAGTTGTTTTACAGTTCTACGAATTGTTCCGGAACTAACGTTTTCTAAAATTTCTTCTGTCATCACAATTAGAGCCTCTGTATATTGTTCTGTTAAATTTTTAATTTTAATTTTTTCTACTCTTTGATTTTCAATAATTGCACTTTGATCACCTTGTTCAAATGGAAAATATATTTTGTCTTTATTCCATTGCACTTTATATGGCAAAGAAAGAAAATTTAAATATTCATCTTCTTCGTCTAACATATCTCTTGTAAATAAAACCTTTGTCATTTTCATCGGATTTTCTAAGTTTGCAAGTATTTCTAATCCTTTTTTTAGTGAAAAGATATCAAAAGATGTTACGAAATAATTTTGATCTGCATCTTCCATTCTAAAATTGCTCAATACCTTTGCCGAGTCCGTGTCAACAAAAATATAATCATATTCCAATTCTTCACCGTCTGAAAGTCCAATATAATGTCTTATTCCTGATAAATCTTCAAATCCAATTGCAACATCTATCTCTTCGTAAGATGTAACATACATTTTTGTAGGATTAATAAAAGGTACTACGTATCTTGCTTTTTGATTTACAGTTGAATCTACAACTAACACTTTTTTTCCTAATACTGTTAGTATTTTGGCTATGTATACTATAAAATCTGTTTTATCATAAGCACCTATAAAGCCTATTTTCTTCATACTAATTACCAATTCCTTTCAATGTTTCTTCGTTATATCTCTTCTAAATACTTTATTCTTTGTTCTTTTTGTAATTGAATTTCTGCTTGTGTTCCAGACTCTACATTGCTTTTTCTTTCTTCTTCTTCAATTCCTTGAATTGCAGCATTTAAATATTCATTTCTCAGCGTTGCTCCGCTTTGATTCATTCTAGTATTTAAAGCATTTTTAGCTTCTTGAATTATATTAGGATCTTTTAATATTAAATCATATACTTCTTTATTTATTGGATATGTTTGTGTAGCTTCTGTTTGCAACCCTGGTTCAACATATTGGTTAACATATAGTTTAGAGCCCTTTACTGTATATGCTTCAACAATTGCATTACTCATTGTCAATATTTCATCTTCAGATAATTTAATCCATAACGTTGTATCATCAGCTTTTTCAACACATTTTTTTGATACAACTATATAATCTTGTCCGCTTCCTAATCTTAATCTAATATCTACAAAATCTTCCTCTTGTAGTGTTGATGGTAATGTTAACATATTGTATTCTTGTAATCTAACATCTGCTGTTAATTCATTTTCATCTTCTTTAAACATATTAGATGTTAATACTGTTCCAGCTTTTAAATCTATTTTCGCATACAAACCATCAGCAGAAAAACTTTGGCTTACTGTTTTCCCTTTAACCGTTTTCTTTGCAAAATATGTATCTTCTCCAACTGCTTGTGCAGATACCTTTGCTTCTTTTACTTTTCCAGAATCTATTTGAACTCCAGATTTAATGTCTTCTGACAATACATATACATATTCGAATTTTTCCTCTTCACTTTTTGCTTTTCCTAATTGCATTATTAGAAAAAATATTACAACTGCAGCAATAATTAATGTAATAAACATTCCTAACAAAAATGAATTTCTTGCCTTTCTTTGCATTGGGTTTGTAGCCATATAAAATTCCTCCTTAAAAACCATTTGTATTTTAATTTATAATTAACATTATTCTACTAAATTGTACAATAAAACAGCTGTAAATACAATAAAAAAAGTCGTATGTAATCTAAAATTAATGTTCCTGTAATATAATTGTAACATTACAGGAACTCTTCATTTATAGCTTGTGCTACGCCATTTGAATTATTATCTTTTACAATTTTATTTCCTAATTTTTGTATATATGGTGCACTGTTTCCCATAACCACTCCCAGGCCAGCATTTTCTATCATTTCTTTATCGTTAACATTATCTCCTATTGCCATTACTTCTTCTTTTTCAATATTTAATTCTTTCATTAAATGTTCTATTGCAGTCCATTTATTAATATTTAAATTTGTTATTTCTGTATAAAAATATTCTACTTTTACTTCTTCTGTTCCGTTTTTTATTATCTTTCTTGACATGTGTCCTAACTCTAATGCTGTTACTTGCTTAATTTCTCGTATTTTTTTCAAAATACTATTAAAAACAATTTTATTGTTTTCACACAAAGTTATTTTTAATATTTTTTCGTTTTCTAAGTTTTTAATGTGTTCATATAAGTTTGGTATTACTTTAATCTTTGTTTTTTTATCATCTGATTTTTTGAAATTTTCATAATAATAAAACATTACATTATATTCTAATGTTTTAGCTAAAATAGTATCTTCTGTGTATACGTTATAAAAAATGCTGTTTTTTTCGCAAATATCTAAAATTTCTAAAACCTTTTTCTTATCCATAAATTTGTTATATATTATTTCATCATTTTTTATATTGTATATTAATGCACCATTTCCAGCAATTAAATAATTATCTGCTCCAATTTCTAGTGCTAGCGTTTTCACAGAACTAGAAACTCTTCCGTGAAGCAAGAACAACTTCAGCTCCTTTTTCTGTAGCTAATTTTATTGCTTGTTTATTTTCATTTGAAATTTCCCCATACGAATCTAGCAATGTTCCATCAACATCTATTGCAATTAATTTGTACATTTAAAATCTCCTCCGTTTTTTTACATTATATCATTACTACATATTTTTACAAGATATAACAAAATTTTTTACAAAAATTTCTAGTTTATTTTTAATTAAATTACACACTCTATATATTGAAAAAGCAAATTGAAGTTTTTTCAATATATGATATTTAATCATATCCTAGGAGGTGAAAAATATAATGGCAAATTCAAACAGTAGTAGAAAATTAGTTCCAGAAGCTATGGATTCTTTATCTAAATTCAAATATGAAGTAGCTAGTGATGTGTGTGTTAAAAACTTATTTAAAAAACACATTCTTAGCTACTTCATATTTTTTATCTACATATATTAACTTACTTTTTTGTTTCTTACATTTACTGTCTTACACTGTGGCATTTTATTTTCTTCTTTTGAACTAATATCATTTAATTCTTTAAATTTAAAATAAATTGTAATTTCATTATCTTCTGATATAGTAATTTTTTCTATTAATTCATTTAATAATTCTTTTGTTGGCTTTTCTAAAGAAATAAATTCTTTAGCTAATTTTTCTATTTTATCTTTTTCATTTTTATTAACATCTGCTTTAGATATTAATTTTATTAGTCTTTCTTTTTCTTGTTGATGTTTTTTTCTATCATTTTCAAATGATTTAGAAAGTTCTTGAAAGTCTTTTTCTGTGATAAGCTGTTTAACTTTATCCATATATAGATTTTTCATACATAATGATATATCTTCCATTTTTTTGTCAATATTTTCAACTTTAGATTTATATTCTTTTATTACATCGTTTTGTAGTCGTTCTTGATTTACAATATTAACAAGTTCATTTTGAAGGTTACTATCAATATATCTTAAGCATACTTTTTTAATATTATCTAAAAGAATTTCTTCTAATATAGGGATACTATTTGAATGTCTGGTACATTTATTGAACAATTTTGAATATGTGTAACATATTGTGGTATACCTATATTCTCCATATTTGTTGTACGCATATACAGAATAAGTTAGATACATCTTTGCTCCACATTCTGCACAATATAAAAGACCTTTAAATAAATAATCGTGTTTTGTTCCTTTTTTAAAAGATGTATTTCCAGAAATCAATTCTTGTACTTTTTCAAACTTTTCCTCATTTATTATTGCCTTATGAGTTTCTTTACATATTACTCTTTCTTCTTTCGGAACTGATATTCTTAATTTAGATTTATAATTAACTTTTTTTCTTTTAAATTGTTCTAAATTTCCAATATAGACTTGATTCTTTAATATTCTACTTATAGTTGTTTGTTTCCAACAATCGTATAACTCTGTTTTTTTTGTTTCTCCAATATTTCTACTTTTGCCAGGAACATCCACATTATCCTTAGTTAAAATCTGTGCAATTTTAGTTAACCCATTTCCTTGTAGATATAAATCAAATATCCTTCTAACTGTTTTTGCTTCTTCTTCATTTATAATAAGTTGATATTTGTTATTTGGATTTTTCATATATCCATATGGTGTTGTTGTTCCTAAAAAGTTTCCTGCTGTTTTACGCTCTTTCAATGAACTTTTTATTTTTTTAGATATATCTTTTACATACATATCATTAATTACAGATTTAAAAGGAGCGATATCACTCATTCCTGCATCTTCTAACGTGTCTATTCCATCTAACAAAGCAATGTATCTTATTCTGTTTTCTGGAAAAAATCTTTGAACATAATATCCTGTGTCAATATAATCTCTTCCAAGTCTTGATAAATCTTTTGTTATAACTGTATCAACTAATCCTTTTTGTATGTCTTTTAATAGTCTTTGAAAAGCAGGTCTATTGAAATTTGTTCCAGTCCATCCATCGTCTATATATTCGTTTACAATTATAAAATTTTCATTCTCGTTTACAAATCTTGTAATCATATCCCTTTGGTTTGTAACGCTTGAACTTTCTTCTTTATCTCCATCCTCTCTTGAAAGCCTAATATAAATGGCTACCTTAAATATTTTATTAGCCATTTGATTACTTAGTGGGTAAAAATTTCCCAAAGCGAACCTCCTTCTAAGTAATCACCCTGTAATTATTATACAATACATTTTTAAAATAATAAAGTCTTATCACTCAAATAATTACAAAATGATATTATTTTTTTCGTTTCTTATTTTTAATAAAAAATTTTCTTTTAAAACTTTATTTATATCTACTATTGATTCTTCATTAAAAACTATTTTTATTTTATAATCCTCTTTGCTGGCGATATTTTTTCTTTTAATCTTATCCTCCATGAATACCTCCTTAAAAAGTTTCTTCTATATAAATAAAAGTTTTATATAGATATTTCTTCTTTAGTTTCAATACTCGCATCTGTATATGATGGATATCTTCATTGTTTCTTTTTTCACCCTTATATAAGTACTTTAATTGTTTACCAATTTTAATATTTTATACAAAATTTTTCCAATTTACTCTTTTGGGGACATCAGCTCCTGCATTTATTTCTTTTCTTAATATGTAGCTTTTTGTTTTATAATCATATCTATAAGCAGAAGTATTCCAATTTCTATATGCTCTATCGCTTATTGGTTTTATTCCACCTGATAATTCTTTACTTGCCTGATCATGCATTGATTTTAAAAGCAAATAATCATTAGTTCTATTTAATCTCCTTTTTTCTTCAACTTTCTTTTGTATTTGCTTATTGTGTTTCTTTTTATTAATTTCTTTTCTAATTTCTTTTTCTCTTTCAAATCTTTCATCTGATTTTAAAACTTTTGAAACATAATTAGTTGAAACTTGTATTTCTTTTGCTATATCAACCTGTGTATATTTCTCATTAAAATATAATTTTTTAATTTTATCTTTATTTATATCCATAGCATTCTCCTATTACCTTGGTTGATTTTTTGTTAAACACTCTATATGTATAAAGAAACTAATAGAGCCTAATCAAAAACTCTACTTAATTTCTAAATTTTTCATTGCTGTTTTGAAGTCTTGTTCACTTAACTTCTTAACTTTTTGATATTTTTTATTTTTT
>CAZTHC010000039.1:0-10166 GCA_964613425.1 uncultured Lachnospiraceae bacterium | reverse complement strand
TACTTTATATTTTAGGAGGCAGATATATGATTATTGCATTAGACTCACAATTGCGGGAACGGCTTTTAAAGAACAAGGACATTTTGTCTGCATTTGAATCATTTAAGAAAACTCCAAAGCACGTATCAGACATGGAATACTTTAAAGAAACTTTTACTTGTGAAAGTACTCCGTGCCCAGATGAGATTTTGGCAGATATCTTTTTAGCAAAGATTCTTAATGCAACAATAAGTGAATTGATACTTAATCCTCCCACAGAAATCGTTTTAAAGAATATAAACGAAACTTCTTGGGAAGAAGCGTTAAAAGCCACAAAAAAGCAGTTGAGAAATGATGATCTGCTATAAAGTTAAAAAGGTTACAAGATAATTCTTGTAACCTTCTTTTTATTATTTTATTAACAATTCACTGCGACGTCAGTCGCACATTTTAATTCTTACAAAAGATTTTGAATAAGCATATATTTTAAGACATAAATAATTTTTAACATTAAAATAAATTTAGCAAAGATTTTCTAGTGAAGAGTGAATAGTTAATAGTGACTGGTGAATAGTACAAATGTGCGACCATACAATTTTTCAGTTATTCACTCTTCATTATTCACTTTTCACTATTCACCGCGACGTCAGTCGCACATTTGGAGCTTCTAGCCAGAATCGAACTGGCGACCCCTGCCTTACCATGGCAGTGCTCTACCTACTGAGCTATAAAAGCATTTTTTGTGTAATCCGCTCATATTAAGCGTTTTTCTATCTTTTTACATTTCATTGTTTTAGTCCATATTTTCTCTTTTTTCTATGTTTTTTATTAAAACAGTATTCAAACAGTAGTCAAATTTCATTCTTCTGGAATTATTTCTTTTACTGCTTTTTTACGTATTCTTTGTATTGCATTATCTACAGATTTAACTGGTGCGTCTAATTTTTCTGCAATTGTTACATAGCTTTCACCTTTTGCGAACCTATTCAATACTTGCTTTTCAAATGTACTCAATGATTTATCTATTTTATTTTCTACTGTTTTATAATATTCTTTTCTAGTTATTGTATCTAAAGGGTCTTCTACGGAATTGCCATTAAATACATCCATTAAGGTTGTATCATCATCTTCTTCGTATACAGATAAATTTAAGGAAAGATAAGAATTTAAAGGTTGATGTTTTTGCCTATTTGATGTTTTTATTGCTGTTATTAATTGTCTTTCTATGCACATGTTTGCAAAAGATTTAAAAGAATTTTGTTTTTCTGAATTATAACATTTAATGGCTTTATACAAGCCTATCATACCCTCTTGAACAATATCATCTTTTTCAGCACCAATAATAAAGTATTTGTTAACCTTTATATTAACCAAATCTTTATATCTTTTCATTAATAACTCTAAGGCATCTTGATTTCCACCATTTGCAAGATTTATTAATTCTTCATCACTGTCTTTTTCTGTATTATTGTTTATTGAATAAAACATACTTTTCTCTGCCATTTATTATTAGTACCTCCGATGATTTTTCATTGATTTGACACAATTATAGTAACAAAATTCACTATTGTCAATACTTTTAGGCTATTTTTATTGATATTTTTGATAAACTATGTTATTATTCAAACTATATTAAATATTTTTAACAATAGAAAGGAAATTTTTATGGCATTTGATGGGATTGTACTAAACTCTATAGTTTCAGAGCTTAATTCTAATATTATAAATAGTAAAGTAAATAAAATCTATGAACCTACAAGTAATGATATTATTTTAGGTTTATATTGTAATGGAATGAATTATTCTTTACATATTTGTACACATTATGCAAATTGTAGAATACACCTTTCTACCCATGCAAAAGCAAATCCACTTTCTGCTCCTAATTTCTGTATGTTACTTAGAAAACACCTTATTGGTAGCAAAATTCTTTCCATTAATACAGCTGGATTAGAAAGAATAATAGAAATAAATTTTGAATGCTATAACGAATTAAATGATAAAATAATTAAAAAACTTATCATAGAACTTATGGGAAGCCACAGTAATGTTATTCTTGCAAATCAAAACAATGTTATTATTGATTCTTTAAAACATATAGATTCAAATAATCGTGAAATAATGCCTGCAAGACATTATTCTTATCCAGAAAACTCAAAAAAAGATTTCTTACAAATATCAAGTTTAAATGAATTTGAAAGTATTTTAAAATTGCCTGCTGAAGAATTAGATAAAGAAATTTCCGACAATTTTATTGGTATAAGTAGACCTTTTTTGCAATATGCCATTAAAGAAACTAATTCTTTAGAAAATTTATATTTGTATTTAAAAAACTCTATTTTAAATGTAAATAATAACAAATTAATAAATACTAACAATGATTTTATATTTTCTAATGTTTCAAAATCAAATAGTTTAGAAAACAATTTCTTCATTGATGATTTCTTTTTTGAAAAAGAGAAAGAAGAAACATTTAAAGAGTTAAAAAATAAACTTCTTAAGCTAATATCTTCTAATCTCAAAATTTATAATAAACGTTTAGAAAATATTAACCTTAAGCTAAAAGAATGCTCTAAAATGGATACTTATAAACTGTTTGGAGAATTATTAACAGCTAATCTATATAAAATTAAATCTAATATAAATTGTATAGATGTACTAAATTATTATACAAATGAAACTGTAGTAATTCCATTAGATAATACTATTTCACCTAGTAAAAATGCTGAAAAATATTTTAAAAAATACTCAAAATTAAAAAACACTTTAAAAACTGTTTCTATACAAAAAAAAGAAACCGAACAAGAATTAAATTATATTGAAAGCATTATTTTTTCAATTGAAGAAGCAAAATCTATCGAAACATTAAATGAAATAGATTCTGAAATTTCAGAAATCTATATATTGAAATCTAGTAAAAAGAATGCTGTTTCTAAGAAAAAAACGACTTCAAATGATAACTATTTAACATATACTATTAATGGTTTTACAGTTTTAGTAGGTAAAAACAATGTTCAAAATGATTATTTAACCTTTAAAATAGCTCAGAAATCTGATATTTGGTTTCATACTAAAGATATGCATGGTAGCCATGTTATATTAAAACTTGAAAATAAAACTATAGATAATAATACTTTATATAAATGTGCTGAATTAGCAGCTAAGCATAGTAAGTCTTGCAATTCTTCTAATATTGCAGTTGATTATACTATTGTTAAGAACGTAAAAAAACCTGGCGGTGCTAAGCCAGGTATGGTAATTTATACAAATTATAAAACACTTTTTGTTAATTAAACTTTATATTCTATATTCTCCATATAGGGGAATATTTCTTTTACCCTTTTTAATGTTAACATAGATAAACGTGGTTCTGGACTTTTAGGATTTTTTGTAGAAATCAATTCTTGTGAATAACAATTTTTTGTAACTTTAGATAGTAAATATCTATTTTCCATATATTCAAAATAAATTTGATATCCTGTATTTAATTCATCCCATAGTCTTTCAAATGTATATTTTTCTTCCATAATAACTTACTGTAATACATCCTTTACAGCATCTCCTATTATTTTATTTATATCTGCTAACATTACATTAAATCTAACTTCTGCATCAAAAAAGTCTTTTACTTTTGCATTTTGCATTAAAATTTGATAAAGTTCTTGAAGCTTTTTCATTTTTTCTTCATCTTGTTCTTCACCTTGTATTGAAAGCAATTGAACATCATATCTAATCTTTTCAAATTCATCTATTTTTTGTTTCATTTCTGGTAATGAATTAATTTCTTCTTTTATTTTTTTAAATTCCAAGTATTCTCTACTTTCTTTTAATGCTTGAGCAATTTCATTTGCTTTATCGTATACATACATAAAATTGTACTCCTCTCTCTATTAAGCATATGCTTGACGTTTTTTAAAGGCAAGTAAATTAGTTATTTCTGTTTCTGAATTTTTAGCTTTTTTAGTTTTCTTAGCTTTCTCTTGCGCTATTTGATTTGCCTGACGTTCTGCCATTGTTTGACATATTGCTTTTTGATATGTAAAATGTGTATCTTGAGCTATTTTTGCCCAATTAAATTGTTCTTTTACTTTATTTTTTGCTTTTTTTGTGATGTTATCACATAATTGTGGATTATATAACAAAGACAATATTGAATCTGCTAATGAATTAGAATTTCCTGCATAACTTTTCATTCCATCTTCTCCATGTGAAACTATCTCATTTAATCCGCCAATATCTGAAACAACTGCTGGAACGCCTGCAAGCATTGCTTCTAATGCAACAATTCCAAATGGTTCATATGTGCTTGGAAATACAGAAATGTCTGCACATTTATACATTTTGCATACTTCTTTTGAATTTAAATATCCTGTAAAATAAACTTTATTTCCAAGTCCTAAATATTCTACTTGTGATTTTAATTCGTCTAACATTCCACCTTTTCCTGCAATAATTAATTTAGCATCATTATAATTTGCCAATATTTTTGGCATTGCAGAAATTAAATGTTGCACACCTTTTTCAAATACTAGTCTACCCATAAATAGAATAATTTTTTCATTGTCTGCAGCATATTTTCTTCTAAAATCGTAATCTCTCTCAACTCCACTAAAATTAGTTAAGTTAATTCCATTTGAAACTACATTTATTTTTTCGAAAGGTAATCCAAATAATCTTTGTAACTCACTTTTCATATAATTACTATTAACTATAACTTCTGAGGCTTCATATGTTAAAAGCCATTCTGTATCATTAATATATCTTTGTGTTTCATCATGAATTCCACCATTTCTACCAGATTCTGTAGCATGGATTGTTGCAACTAAAGGTATATTATATGAATGTTTTAAAGTTTTTGCTGCATATGCAACTAGCCAATCATGTGCATGTATAACATCAAAATTTCCTTCTTTTGCAATTATTTCATTTGCTTTTGCAATTAAATTAAAGTTTAATTGCATTATCCAATCTATAAAATTATTAGGATTTATATTATAATTTTCAACCCTATATACTTGAACACCTTTATCGTTTTCATATGCAGGTAAATCCCCTTCTTTATATGTAACAACATAAACTTCATGTCCATCTTTAATTAATCTTTTTGATAAATCATGTACTACTCTTGCAATACCCCCAACGATTCTTGGTGGATATTCCCATGTAAGCATTAGTATTTTCATTATTAAAGACCCCTTTCACATTTTCTTTTGTAATTCTCTTTTTATCTTTCATATTGTATAAGATATTTTTGTAAATGTAAACATTTTTTTAAAATTTTTTTAAAATTTTTTTAAAATTTATTTATACTTTTTGTTGAATTTATTTTTCTTTTGTTATATTATATATAATAATATTTATGCTTACTAAGGAGGATTTTATAAAATGCCACGAAAAACTAAAGAAGAATTAAACGAAAAACAAAAAAACAATAAGGCAGTAGTTTCTAAATCTACTGCTATTAGTGCTGTTAAAGGGGAAATAGTTGCTACTAAAACTGCTAGTAAAAAAGCTACTACTAAAACAAATAAAAAAGTTGAAACCAAGAATACTGAAAAAAAGTCTACTACTAAAACAGTAAAAACTACTACTAAAAAAGTTCCAGCAAAAAAAGTTGAATCAAAGGTTTCTGCTAAAAAGGCCGTAAAAAAAAGCACAACTAAAAATCCTACATCAAAAGGGACAAAAAGCACTACTAAAAAAGTTACAAAAAACAAAACAGAAGTAAAAGATTCTAGCAAAAAAGTTGCAAGTAAAGTAACTAGAAAAAATCCTACTAAAGTTAGTAAAACAGCAAAACAAAATTCTTCAACAAAAGTTAATAAAAATAAATCATTAGCTCAAATGGAGTATTATGATTTACCTTATAGATATAACGAAACAATTGTAAAAATATTAGCTCAAACTCCAAAAATGCTATTTATATATTGGGATGTTTCAGATTTTGATAGAGAAAATTATATAAAAAAATATGGAGACAATTTCTTTAATGAAACAAAACCTGTGCTAATTATTCATAACGCCACTAAAAATTATACATTTGAAGTTGAAATTAATGATTTTGCTAATAGTTGGTATTTAAATATAGAAGATCCAAAATGCAAATATGAAATAGAACTTGGTAGACGTGCTAAACAACCTGAAAACTACTACATAGATAATAATTATTTATATATTGCTTCTTCAAATGTTATTGAAGCACCAAATAACCATATTCTATTTGAAAATCAACAAAATATGGTTTACTTTAGAAACATAAAAACTAATGCTATTACTAGTAAAGATATGGCTACACTTCATTTTTTAAGAAATATGGGTAAAATTTATAATATATATGATGTTTATAATAAAATATACAAAGATGAAGATATAATAGATTTAAATAACCCTTCATCAAGTAATCCTACATCAAGTTTCAAATAATAACAAAGGAGATTTAAAACACAAATGAATAATAAGACTAAAGGTTATGTAAGTTTTGTATTACATGCTCACTTACCATTTATACATCACCCAGAAAGTGAAGATTATTTAGAAGAACAATGGCTTTTCGAGGCAATTTCTGAAACATATATACCATTACTTCTAAATTTCAAAAGATTAGAAGATGAGAAAGTAGATTTTAGAATTACAATGTCACTTACTCCTCCTCTTCTTTCTATGCTTGACAATAAATTACTTCAAAAAAGATATATTAAATATTTAAAAACACATATAGAGCTTGCAGAAAAAGAAGTTAAGAGAACTTCTTATGATGAAAAATTAAACAATCTATCTAAATACTATTTAGATAGATATTCTAATGACTTACATATTTTTGAAGATGTATATAAATGTGATTTAATTAATGCTTTTAAATATTTTCAAGATATTGGCGTTTTAGAAATAATTACTTGCGGTGCTACACATGGATATTTTCCTATTTTGTACGTAAATGAAAATACTGTTAGAGCACAAATCGGCGTTGGAGTTCAAACATACGAAAAATACTTTGGTAAAAAACCACGTGGTATTTGGTTACCCGAATGTGGCTATGTTCCTGAAGCAGATAAATATCTTAAAGAATTTGGAATTGAATATGTATTAACTGAATCTCATGGTATTTTATATGCAGACCCTACCCCTATTTATGGAACTTTTGCACCAATAGTTTCTCCTACTGGTATTGTTGCTTTTGGACGTGATATTGAAAGTTCTAGGCAAGTTTGGAGCTCTATTAATGGTTACCCTGGTGACTTTAATTATAGAGAATTCTATAGAGATATTGGTTACGAAGCAGATTATGATTATATAAAACCATATATTGCAAAAAATGGTGTTCGAGTTCATACTGGAATTAAGTATTACAGAATAACATCTAAAGATGAAAATAAAGATTACTATAATATACAATGGGCTAAAGATTCTGTTGAAAAACAAGCAGGACATTTTTTAGATTCTAGAGTTGCGCAAATAAATAATTTATCTTCATTTATGGATACCCCTCCTCTTGTTGTTTGCCCATATGATGCAGAGCTTTATGGACATTGGTGGTACGAAGGTCCATATTGGTTGTATATATTATTCAAAAAAATATATTATGATAAATGTAATTTTAAACTAATTACTCCTGGTGAATATATAGATAAATTTCCAAATATTCAAATTTCAACACCTTGCCGTTCTAGTTGGGGAGCTAATGGTTATAGTGAAGTATGGCTTAATCCATCTAATGATTATGCACATAGGCATTTACACAAAGCTGGAGATAGAATGGTTGAACTTGCACATTTATTCCCAAATGAAACTGATAAACTAAAAAAATTAGCTTTAAATCAATGTGCTAGAGAATTACTTCTTGCTCAAAGTAGTGATTGGTTATTTATTATAACAAATGGAACTATGGTTGAATATGCTCATAAAAGAATAAAAGACCATATTGGTCGTTTTTCAAAGCTTTATTCACAAATAAAAAACAATGAAATTGATAAAAATTTCTTAGAAGATATTTGTAACAAAGATAAGATTTTTGATGATATTGACTACATGATATATTATTAATACAAGTTTCGAAATCTCCTTTCAGCGAATAAAATATGTATATCTATAAAACTTTTAGTAGATAATATATATAATCGCTTTGAGAGGAGATTTTATGATTTATTCAATATGTATAAAAACAAATAACAATGCAATTATTAATTATCTACTAAAAAACTTAGAAGCTATTCCGCTCTTTCCTATTTATCTTTCAAGCTATAAGTTTAAAAAATATAAAAATGTTATTGTTCATTATATAGGTAATTATCCTAAAATTTTTCATTTTGAAATTGCAAAAGTTTTATCTAATTGTACTATTGAAAAATTTGAATCAAAACTAATTAAAAACATTATTAACTGTAACTATTTCTATTTTTCAGAATTTGAAAGAGAAAAAATCCTAAATATATGTTTTTCAATAATAGATGAGCCAGAATATACAAATAAGATAGAAATATTGCAAGAAGCATATTTTAAATATCTTACTTCATCTAAAACGTTAGTTTTAGATGGATTTATTAAATTTAGAGCAAAAGAATATATTAAGTTATTAGATGAACTAGTTGACACTAGTGTTAATAAATTCATTGTAGAACGTGAATATGAAGAATTTATAGATTTGTTACGAATGTATATTTCTTCAAAATCTTCTTCTAATAATTTAGTACATTTAATTTATTCTAATGGGGAATCTATTCTACTTGATGAAAATTCTAACATAATTGACACTAATGATTCTGCATTTGCTGCTAAATATTTATCTGACATAACATTTTCCTCAAATGACTATTGTTTAAATACATTATTAAATATTCTTCCTGAAAAAATTCACATACACCTAATAGATAATGAAGATGAATTTATTAATACTTTAAAATTAATTTTTGAAAATAGAATTATAATTTGTAAAGATTGCAATATTTGCAAAACTTACAGATTATTAAACACTTCTCATAAATAAATGTATTTACTACATCTGAGTAATGTGATATAACTAGTGTTATGGAGGCACTAATTTATGAGTAGTTTTGTTTTAAAAATAATTGCATGTATTACCATGCTAATAGATCATTCAGGATATGTTATAATGGGGAATTTTTCTTTTTTTAATTTTATAGGAAGACTTGCCTTCCCTATTTTCGCATTTCAAATTTCAGAAGGATATGCACATACAAAAAACTTAAAAAAATATTTTTTAAGGCTAACAATATTTGCACTAATTTCTCAAATACCATTTATGCTATTTACTTCACAAGTTTTATCAAGCATGTTTAACTTAAATGTTTTATTCACATTACTTTTAGGTTTATTATGTATCACAATATATGAAAAATTTTCAAACAAGCCTTTAAGTATTATTCTAATATTTCTAATTGCAATTATAGGTGAAATATTAAACGTAGACTACGGCGCATTTGGTGTACTTACAGTATTTATTTTCCATATGTTTAAAGATAAAAAAATAATTATGAATCTTGTATTCATATATATGGTTATTTGCAAATATACAATATCAATCTTCACATATGGTTTCAATATAAATTACATATATCTTGCACTTTGTACAATATCTCCATTGATTTTTATAAATTTATATAATAAAAAACAAGGTAAAAAAAGTAAATATTTCTTATACTTCTTCTACCCTGTACATTTATTAGTGTTGTTTTTGATTATGAGATTTTTTTAAATTTGTAATATATTTGTGAGGCGTATACAATACGCCCCTACATTTTGCAATATGCTTTATTATTGCATTAAAATGCTAAGCATACACGGAAACCGTGGCCGGCGTTTGGACGACCATCGTTGTAGGAAAATGCAAATATTCCCGACTTCTCTTCACTACCTAAATTGCCCCCATGCATGAAGACCGGATATCTGGAAGAAACAAAGCAAGAGTAGGCACTGTTCCAACTTGTTGAGTCTGTATTTACTATCGATACCTCGTTGGTTGCATCTCCTTTTAAATTGTTTCCTGTATATATTGTTACATATTCTGAGCTTGTTTCTGTTGTTGAACTTGTTGCCATTGCATTATGCCATTCTGATGTATTTGCCTGTCCTTCTTTTAAATATCCTGCTGTTTTTTCCCATACACATCCACTTAAATCAAACACTCCTGTCATATCTCCTGTGCTACTTGCTAGTACATTATTTGCTTCTCC
>CAZTHC010000038.1:0-10340 GCA_964613425.1 uncultured Lachnospiraceae bacterium | reverse complement strand
TACCGCTTGGTTTCTTAAAGGATATTTATTGTTTACTTTTCAATGTACTTTTTGTTCTCATACTGGCTGAGAACATTATAGATTTTAGCACAAATCGATATTCATTGTCAATACATTTTTTAAAGTTTTTTTAAAAAATTTGTCGAATTGTTTTTGTGCCGTTTTTTAGGCAGTTGTTTTTGAACAACTGCCCTTTAGTTTAACATTTTTAAAATGCATTGTCAATACATTTTTTAACTATTTTTAAATATTTTTTGCTATATATTCATACACTCTTAATTTTATTGATTTTGGGTTCTCAAAATCCTCTTTTAAGCCATCATATGTGTTCATTAATAATTCTTTAGTTTCGGTTAATTCCAGCTTCAATTTACTTGTATCTATTAATGCTTCACTAGTAACATTCATTCCTATTGGTAATGTTTTGTTGTAGTTATTATAATATATTGAATTTGTAAAATATATTATAGGAACTTCTTCATCTAAATTAATCCTGTACATACATATTTCATTTTCAGAACTCTTTAATATTTTTTCAGGTATTATATTGCATTTAATATATTTATTATTATCTACATTTTCTAATGAATATATACTCATATTATATGAACTTTTAAACTTACCAATACAAGCAGATACTTCACTTGCTATTTTCTTAATAGTATCCTTGAATTCAAATAGACTGGTATTTTTACTAATGTCTAATATTTTAAGTTTTTCCTTTTCTGTTTCTCTGTGTCTTTGAGTTCCTAATGTTTTTATTTGATACAATTCATCTGCGATACTTCCGAAACAAATCAAATTTATCCAAGTAAAAATCTTTTCCTGTTATTTCTTGTTTTAAATTTTCCAATATTTCTTCTAATACATTATCATCGTTATCTTCATATATATTATCTTCAGTTTGTCTTTTTATAATATTAATTGCTTTCAATACTTCTGTACTAGCTATGTATATTGAATCTTGTTGTTCTTTTGATAGCTCTTGTCTTTGTAATTTATCTTCTTTTATACCTAAATCTTCTAAATCAAATATATAGTTAAAAGTTCTTTTAATCTTTTTCAAATTAGAATCTACAACTTCTGTTCCTTCCTCTAACATTGATTGTTCATCTTTTGTTGCAAATTTCCAAAATTCAAATATGCTTTTTTTATGTTTTTCAATTTCTTCTATATATAATGTAACGTTTTCGACTTTCTTTGCCATTACTTTATTTTTGATTTCTAATGCATTTATATCTAAAATAACATTTGAATGTTCTTTTAACAGCTTGTCTAATTGGTAGCATATTGTTGTTAAATCTTCTATAGAATAATTCTCTTTTTCTCTAATTTCCACTTCTGCATTTTCAGTCTTTACTTCTTCTCTTTTTATTACGCTTACTTTTTTCTCTATATCTTTCTTCTTTTTAAAATAATACTTGATTTTGCCAACAAATGTCCTTTTACACATTAAATATGTAGCAACCTCTTTTTGTTTGCGCAAAAATTCTTGTTCGTTTTCTTTATATTTTTGTTTAATGATTTCTAATTCTAATTTTGCATTTATAACATCTTGCTGTACTGTTTTGATTCTTTCAGCAATAGCACTATATTGTTCGCTTATAAATATAGGAAGGTTGTTATACGTAATTTCCTTTTCACTATAAAAATATTGTATAGTGTTTTCTTTATTTAGTTTTACTGAAAACTTATAATAGTTTTGAAGTTCTGTTTGCAATATAAACATTGCTTTTAGCTGATTAAAATATTTTATTGCTTGTTCTCTATTTTCTAGTACTATTTTATATGAACTTTTTACATCGTCATATACAAAAGTTTCTCCTACAATTTGTATAGAAGGTTCTAACTCTTTATTATATACTTCATATGTTATTGGCCAGTTTTTTGTAAATAACCACAAGTAATTTTCTAACTCTGAAATTTCTGATTTTTTTAGAATCTCATTTGAGTAGTCTATATGATTTACTGGTACATATATTAATGTATCATTTTTGCTTTTTTCAAATTCTATTTGTTTTTTTATTAAATAGAATAAACTTTCATATTCCATATCTTCACTTGGAACCAACATAAAATATTTATCTGAAAATTCCGAATAATATATTTGCCATTCATAATTTTTGCTGTATTTTACCTTAAATGGTATTTTCTTTTGAAAATGTTGTTGTTCTTGTTCTATTTGTTCTAATTTCTCTATGTTTAATTTGCTTAACATTTTTAGAAATGTTGCATATTCTTCTATATTTTCTGGTGAATCTGATTTTAAATAGTCACTTATACTCAGAGCTGCTTCATATTTTTCTTTTATTGCTACTAATCTATTCTTTGGTGTTATCAATATATTTATTTTACTTATCGGTAAATATTGATATATTTTATATTCATTATCTATATATGTTTTTGAAGGTCTAAATTCCAAGTTTTCTTGTTTTTCAAGGATTTTAGGGATATTATCTAAATCTAAGCCAATATATTCTAGTTTTTCTGTTAGATTATTTTCATTAGTATTATTAGACATAGTTTTTTCCTCCTTAACCATATGTGCAAAGTATATCATAACTTTTTTCTATGTTCAATTGTTTTATTATGTTTTTTGTGCTATAATAATATTATTATATTTTTAGGGAGGCTTTTTAATGAACAACAAATTTTTTGAGCTCGCCATTCTTTACCGGATTGGCCTTGAAGAAGGTAAAACTGTTCAGCTTGAATTAATCTCTGAATTGGCTCATGTATTTAAGGACTGCGATAGCATTCCTCCAAAATCATTTGAGTTGGAATTCAAAAAGAAGTACAGTCACCGGTTGGTGAAAAAGACACTTTGGAGAATAGGTTATTCATGTAACCAAAGCCCATATCCTAAGGTATTCGCAAAATTGCGAAAGAAATAAAATAAGCAAAGGCTCGTAAGTTTAAAACTTACGAGCTTTTGTTTATTAAATGTAAATTACATATTATTTAAACTAGTAATTCTATCTTCTAATGTTTTTATCATTTCTTCAAATTTTTCTAATTTGATTTTTTCTTCTTTTACTTTCGCTTCTGGTGCTTTCTCTATAAATCCTGGATTAGATAACATTTTGTCTGTTTTTTCTTTTTCTACTAAAATCTTTGATTTTTCTTTTTCTAGTCTTTCTATTTCTTCTTTTATATCTACTAAATCTTCAAAAGGAATAAATATTTCCATATTGTTTGTTACTATGTTTACAGCATTTGCTGGTATTTCCTTTTTCTGTGTCAATACTTCTATATTATCTGCAAATCCAAGTTTTTTAATAAATTCTTCAGATTTTTCTATATTTTCTTTATTGTCTTTTGTTATGAATATTAGTTTAGATTTCTTTGATGGATGTACATTCATTTGTGCTCTTGTATTTCTTATACCTGTTATCACTTCTTTTAAATCTTCTATAAATCTTTCTTCACTTTCATATAAGAATTCTTTATGTGTCTTTGGCCATTTTGAAAGCATTAATTCCTCTTCATTTTCATATTTTACTAAACTATCATATATTTCTGTAGTTACAAATGGCATAAATGGATGTAATAATTTTAATATTGATTTAAATGTAGTGTTTAATGTATATATTGCAGCAGTTCTACTATTACATTCTTTATTATATAAACGAGGTTTTACTATTTCTATGTACCAATCGCAAAATTCATCCCATGCAAAATCATATATTTTTTGTAGTGCCATACCTAATTCATATTTATCTATATTTTTGTTTACTTCTGTAATAAGCCTGTCTAATTTATTTAGTATCCATTTATCTTCTAAACAAAGTGCTGCAGAATTATGAATATTCTTGTCTTCGTTATAATTATCTTTTCTAAATTCTAATATTTCTTCTTCAGATTCTATATTCATCTTTATAAATTTAGCTGCATTCCAAAGTTTATTTGCAAAGTTTGCTGCTGATTCTAATTTCTCTGGCGTATATCTTATATCATTTCCTGGGGATGTTCCTAAAACTAGTGAAAATCTTAATGCATCAGTTCCATATTTATCTATTACTTCTAATGGATCTACACCATTTCCTAAACTTTTAGACATTTTTCTTCCTTGTGAATCTCTAATTATTCCATGTATAAATACTGTATCAAAAGGAATAGTTCCCATATGCTCTATACCTGAAAATATCATTCTTGCTACCCAGAAGAATATAATATCATACGCTGTAACTAATGTGTTTGTAGGATAAAATGTTTTTAATTCTTCTGTATTGTTTGGCCAACCAAGTGTTGAGAAAGGCCATAATGCAGAGCTAAACCATGTATCTAAAGTATCCTCATCTTGTTTTACATTATTACTTCCACATTTACTACATTTTTCTGGTTTTGTACCAGTTACCATTGTTTCTCCACATTCTTGGCAATAATATGCTGGTATTCTATGTCCCCACCATAATTGACGTGAAATGCACCAATCTTGAATATTTTCCATCCAATTATAATATATTTTGTCAAAACGTTCTGGTACAAATTTAATTTTTCCTGTTCTAACTGCTTCTATTGCTGGTTCTGCTAAAGGTTTCATTTTAACGAACCATTGCTCTGAAATCTTTGGTTCAACTGTATTATGACATCTATAACATTTTCCAACATTATGAATATAATCTTCAATTTTTACTAAGTTTCCTAATTCTTCAAGTTTTTTTACTATTAATTCTCTTGCTTTGTATAAGTCTAGTCCTTTATATTCTGGTACTAAATCTGTCATTTTCCAATTTTCATCAAAAACTTCAATTATTTCTAAATTATGTTTTAATCCTGCTTGATAATCGTTTGGATCATGTGCTGGTGTTATTTTAACACATCCTGTTCCAAATTCTTTTTCTACAAATTCATCTGCAATTATTGGAATTTCTTTATTCATAATAGGTAATATACATGTTTTTCCTATTAAATTTTTATATCTTTCATCAGTTGGATGTACTGCAACAGCTGTATCTCCAAGCATTGTTTCTGGTCTTGTCGTTGCAACTGTAATATATGTATCTGTTCCAGTTACTTGATACTTAATATGCCATAAATGCGTTGGTTCTTCTTCATACTCAACCTCTGCATCAGATATTGATGTATTACAATTTGGACACCAATTTATCATTCTTTTTCCTTTATATATTAATCCTTTTTCGTAAAGTTTAATAAATACATTTTCTACAGCTTCTGTTAATCCTTCGTCCATTGTGAAACGTTCTCTAGACCAATCACAAGATGAGCCTATTTTTTTCAATTGAGAACTTATTGTTCCACCATATTCTTTTTTCCATTCCCAAGCTCTTTCTAAAAATCCGTCTCTACCTAAATCATCTTTTGTAATTCCTTCTTTTTTCATTGCTTCAACTATTTTTGCTTCTGTTGCAATAGCTGCATGGTCTGTTCCTGGAACCCATAGTGTATTGAATTGATTCATTCTTTTATATCTTATTAATATATCTTGTAATGTGTTGTCTAATGCATGCCCCATATGTAATTTTCCTGTTATATTTGGTGGTGGCATAACTATACAATAATTCCCAATTTCACTATTTCCACTTGGTTTAAAGCAGTCATTTTTCATCCATCTTTCATAAATTTTATCCTCAAAATCTTTTGGATTAAATTTATCATTTAGTTTATGTGTACATTCTTCGCACATATTATCACTTCCCTTTCATATATCTTTTCTCATACAAAAAGACCTTCTCCCTTGTATAAGGGCGAAGGTCTTCGCGGTACCACCTTAATTTATTATTTTATAAAAATAACTTCTTAATTAGCTTTTAACGTTGCTTAAACGAATATTGCTACTTAAATTTCACAATATCAACTCCAAAGCTACCTTCAGTTTACCTATTCTTAAGAAGCTCACAGCCCACCGACTTCTTTTCTCTTTTAGTAGTATAAACTTACTCCTCTTTTTCTTAGTTTTTAAATTATGTATAATATAATATCACTTTAAATGAATTTTTGCAATATGTTTTATTTATAATCTTTGGGCGTATACAATACGCCCTACAAATTTATTTTTTGCAATATAATGTTAAAACAAGAGTTATATGTTTTTAGAATTTAACTTTTTCTGCTATCCATTTTTCTAATTCGTCTATTTTTACTCTTACTTGCTCCATTGTGTCTCTATCTCTAATTGTTACTGAATTATCTTCTAATGTATCAAAATCTATTGTTACGCAATATGGTGTTCCTATTTCGTCTTCTCTTCTGTAACGTTTTCCTATGCTTCCAGCTTCGTCATAATCACACATAAAGCTTTTTGATAATTCTGAATATACTTCTTCTGCTTTTTCAGATAATTTCTTTGATAATGGTAAAACAGCAACTTTATATGGTGCTAAGAATGGATGTAATCTTAATACTGTTCTTACATCTCCTTCTGCTACTTCTTCTTCATCATATGCATTGCATAAAAAAGCTAATGCAACTCTGTCACATCCAAGTGATGGTTCTACACAATATGGTACAAATTTTTCTCCTGTTTCTTGGTCTAAATATGTAAAATCTTCTTTTGAATGCTCTGCATGTTGTTTTAAATCGTAATCTGTTCTATCTGCAATACCCCAAAGTTCACCCCAACCAAATGGGAATAAGAATTCTATATCTGTTGTTCCTTTGCTATAGAAACATAATTCTTCAGCACTATGATCTCTCAATCTAATGTTTTCTTCTTTAATTCCTAATCCTAATAACCAATTTTTGCAAAAGCTTCTCCAATATTGGAACCATTCTAAATCTGTTCCTGGTTTACAGAAGAATTCTAATTCCATTTGCTCAAATTCTCTTATTCTAAAAATGAAATTTCCCGGTGTTATTTCATTTCTAAAAGCTTTACCTATTTGTGCAACTCCCATTGGTAATTTTCTTCTAGTTGTTCTTAATATGTTTTTAAAATTAACAAAAATACCTTGTGCAGTTTCTGGTCTTAAGAATAATTCAGATTTTGTATCTTCTGTTACTCCTTGGAATGTTTTAAACATTAAATTAAATTTTCTAATTGAAGTAAAATTTTGTTTTCCACATTCTGGGCATACAATATTGTTTTCTTGAATAAATGAAATCATTTTTTCATCTGACCATCCATCAACTACTTCTTCTTTATTATTTTCATGCATCCAATCCTCTATTAATTTATCGGCTCTATGTCTTGTTTTACATTCTTTACAATCTATTAGTGGATCACTAAAACCTGCTATATGTCCTGATGCCACCCATGTTTCTGGATTCATTAATATTGCTGCATCTAATCCTACATTGTTTTTATTTTCTTGTACGAATTTCTTTAACCATGCTTTTTTCACATTGTTCTTAAATTCTACTCCCAAAGGTCCAAAATCCCATGAGTTTGATAATCCTCCATATATTTCAGAGCCTGGGTATATATATCCTCTGCTTTTACATAAATTAACTATTTTATCCATTGTTTTTTCCATTTGCCTCACCTATACCTTTATTATTTATTTAATTCATTACCTATTTTAACAGTCTGATTTTTCAATGTCAATATTACTTACTAAATTTGTTACTATATACTGCTAATTCGTAGCTTTATTTCAAAAATATTACAGAATTGTTTCTGAATTATTTCATTTTTACTATTTTTTGTAACGATTATGTAACTCAGTATTGTTTACGAAATATTACTCCATAATTTCTGTGGAAAGTGTGGATAACTTTGTTAATAACTGAAAAATAAGTACTTTTTATATAGTAGTTATTCACTTTTTTGTTTTTGAAATTTTTTATGCAAACCAATTATTTTTTATTTGTTTGAATTATGTGTACAGTAAATTTGTTTGCTATTCATTTCACATTTTCTTAGAGTAAACCGTGTTCTACCATTTTGTCTTTTTGTTAAGTATGTTGCTATAAAATAAGAGCAAGTAAAAAACCTGCTCTATGTAACTTAACTTTTACTATTTTATTAATACATATATAACTCCAATTATTTGTAATACTAATAATACTGGAAATCCTATTGTAAAGTATGCTTTCTTAGTTTTATGTCTAAACGCATACATTCCAAGAATTCCTCCTAAACTTCCTCCTATTAATGCTAACAGTAATAATGTACCTTCCTTTATCCTCCATTGGTTATTTTCAGCTCTTTTTTTATCCTTATACATTGTTAGAAATAATAATAAATTTACAGCAATTAAATATATTATTAAATTTTTAGGTGTTATCTCCATATTTTACCTCCTAGTAATATTATTTTTATTGGAATAGCATATTCAATATGTCCTACAATTATATGCACCTGCGGGTCGTCGAGGACGCCGACCCCTACATTTTTAAATAATTCAGCAATTAAACATATGTAATATATATTTTTTTATTATTTATTTTCCTCCGTTTTTGAATCTTTCTCTTTTATAAATTTATTATAAATATATATTATACAAATTAAATATATAAATCCTATTAAAAATCCACCTAATACATCTGTTGCATAGTGTACTCCTAAATATATTCTGCTTGTACCTATTAAAATTATAAGCAGACCAATTAATCCTATTGCAACATATTTTTTCTTACTTGAAAATTTTAGATTTATTAAATATATTAAAAATCCATAATATGCTATACTAACCATTGAATGTGCACTCGGAAAACTGAAACCCGTTTCTATTACTAATGGTAATATTCCTGGTCTTTCACGTGCAAATATATTTTTTAATAATAAATTTAATAAAAATACTAATACTAAATTTAAAGTAATAAATAAACTTTCTTTTCTATTTTTTAAAATAAGTATAAATATAATTGTTATTGTTATAAAGGAAACTGCTGAAGCCATATTTGTTATAAGTAATAAAAAATTTGTTAAATTATTACTTGAAATATCAGCAAGAAATTGATATGTATTTTTATCTATTATATTAATAAAATTCATAAACTCCTCCAAATTTATTAATATAAATATTTTACATTTATTCTTCCAATTTTGCAAGTAAATACACATATATTTTGTTAATATTTAGTTATACTAAATATGTAAGGAGGAATTTTGTAATGGATAATAACTTATATGTTTTAAATGAAATTCATAAAGGATTAGTTATGGGAATGGAATCTATAAATGTTATAGTAGAAAAGGTTGGCGATGGTAATTTCAAAGATGATTTAGATTATCAATATAATCAATATGGCTCTCTTCTAAATAAAACAAATAGAATTGCTCAAAAAGAATATGATACTACACTTGATGATACCAATCCTATGCAAAAAATTATGGGGTGGTCTGGTATAAAGATGCAAACAATTGTAGATAAAAGTAATTCTCATATTTCTGAAATGCTAATTCAAGGTAATACAATGGGTATTATTGAAGGCAGAAAACTTTTAAATCAGAATGAAGATATTGATACAAATGTTAAAGATTTATTAAATGAGTTTGTAACAGAACAAGAAAATAGTGTTGAAAAATTAAAAACATATTTATAAGACTCTAAAAAAATCAAAAATGCCCTAGAATAAGATATTTTGATTTACTACTTATATTTTATATTATATAATTTTTTCAAGAAAGCCTTCCAAGTCAAGAGGTAATCCGTGTGCCTCAAAGGGCTGTCAGCTCTTTCTTTCAAAATTTATATAATATAAAATTGTATTGTTTTTACTAAATATCTTATTCTAGGGCATTTTTAGTTTAATAATTATTTATTTACAAAATTCCATGAATCTTTGCACATTTCTTCTATTCCTTTTTCTGCCTTCCAGCCTAATTCTTTTTCTGCTTTTGTTGGGTCTGAATAACATGTTGCAATATCTCCAGGTCTTCTTTCTACTATTTTGTACGCAACTTTCTTTCCTGTTGATTTTTCGAAAGCATTAATCATATCTAAAACGCTATATCCTACTCCTGTTCCTAAGTTATAAATATATATTCCTTTTTCTTCTTTATCTAATTTTTCAAGTGCTTTTAAATGTCCTTTTGCTAAATCTACAACATGTATATAATCTCTAACTCCGGTTCCATCTGGTGTATTATAATCATTTCCAAATACTGATAACTCTTTTAAAGTTCCCGCTGCAACTCTTGCAACATATGGCATTAAATTATTTGGTATTCCTTTTGGTTCTTCTCCAATTAAGCCTGTTTCATGGGCTCCTACTGGATTAAAGTATCTTAATATGCAAATATCCCAAGTATTATCAGATTTGTAAATATCTTTTAAAATCTGTTCAATAAATAATTTTGTTGTACCATAAGGGTTTGTAGTTCCACCTGTTTTGCAATCCTCTGTTAGTGGAATTTTTTCTGGCTCTCCATATACAGTTGCAGATGAACTAAATATGAATTTTTTGCATCCATATTTTCTCATTGTATCTAG
>CAZTHC010000037.1:0-10395 GCA_964613425.1 uncultured Lachnospiraceae bacterium | reverse complement strand
TGTGATATTATAGAAATAATACCTATACTAAACAAAGAGTATGATTATTAATTTATTAAAAGATTTCTTGCGAATAATATTAGATTGCTTAGTTTGGTATTTGTAGAGGCGTATTGTATACGCCTAAAAGGATAATTGCCTTGCGTTTTATTAAGCGAATTATCTCTAATGAAGAAGGTGTAAAATGAAAAATAGGTATATATTAATTGGAATAGTGATTATTATTTTAGGAATAATATGCGGATTTGCATATTATTCAAGCATAAATAAAGAGCATGAAGGAACTGAATATGTAGAACCTGAACTTGTAGTTGGAAAAATTGAAGATGAATGTACAGAATATGCGGATATATTAGAAACTAACAATTCTGAAGAGAAAATTTCTCCTAATGCTATATTTACCATAAAAAAATATTATAAAAAATGTGGTCATACAATAACGCAAAAGGTTCAATTACCAAGTAACTTAGTGAATCTAAAATATAATGAACTAAAAGAGGTTTATCCTGATTGGCAAATTGAAGCATTTTCATCTTTGGAAATAATAATTAAAAAAGAGATAGAAGGAATATGCGAAGAACATTTTACATTGAAGATAAAAGATGGATTTGTAGCAATTTATAAAATGAACAATAATAATAAATTAGAATTAGTAGAAACAACGCAAATATCTACAAGATACCTAACAGATGTAGATTTGATGCATTTTGAAAATGGGGTAGAGGCTATAGGAAAAGAAAATTTAAACAGGGTATTAGAGGATTATGAATAAAAATAGATAAGCAACTAACATTATATTTTGTTAGTTGCTTATTATTAGTGAATTATATCTTCTTTTTTTACAATTCCTTGAGTGATAATACCTTTAATGTACATACCACAAGCAAATACTGTAGAAATTATAGCTAGACAATATATATAAACATCAAATGATGGAGATATATTTAATATGTTAATTGCTAAAGAGCTAATTATAGCTAAATAAAATAATACAGTTGCTAATTTACCAAACCATTTACTTGAAACTACTACATTTTTACCATATAAGAAAGAGGCTCCACATACCATAATAATTTCTTTTAATATTACAATTATTAATATCCAAATAGGAATAATGCTTTGTATTGTAAGTGATGCTAATATAGAAATTTGTGTTAGCTTATCTACTAATGGGTCCATTAATTTACCAAAATTAGTGATTAATTTATATTTTCTAGCAATATAACCATCCAAAATATCTGTTATTCCAGAAACGGTAAATATTAGGGCAGTTCCTATATAATTTTCTTGTAAAGCTAAAAAGATAATTACTGGGATTAATAAAAAACGTATAATTGTTAAAGTATTTGGTACATATTTTAACATGTTTACCTCCAATTAAATTATTTCAAAAAATAGTTTGTTTTCTTTTATAGAAACATTTATTGTTTGACCAGCAGAAACTTCAGACCTTAAAACTTTTTCTGCAATTTCGTCTTCAATGTATCTTTGTATTGCACGTCTTAATGGTCGAGCACCATATTTCATATCTGTTCCATTTTTTAATATGAATTCTTTGGCATCATCTGAAACGTTTAAAGTTATATCTTTATCCTTCAATACATTAATTGTTGAATTTAAGATTAAATTAACAATTTCAAGTAATTGTTCTGAATTTAGACTATCAAATACTACTATTTCGTCTACTCTGTTTAAAAATTCGGGTCTAAAAGTTTCTTTCAATGCACCTTCAATTTTATTTTTGTCTATAGTTTGTTTTCCAAAACCAATAGAATTGCTATTCAAGTTAGAACCAGCATTAGAAGTCATTATTATTATTGTATTTTCAAAACTAACTGTATTTCCTTGAGAATCTGTTAATCTACCATCATCAAGAACTTGTAGTAAAATATTGAATACATCTGGATGAGCTTTTTCTATTTCATCTAATAAAAGTATTGAGTATGGTTTTCTTTTTACTTTTTCTGTTAAACCACCAGCATCATCATAACCAACGTAACCAGGAGGTGAACCAATAAGTTTAGAAGTTGAATGAGATTCCATATATTCAGACATATCTATTCTTATTATAGAATCTTCACTGCCAAACATCTCATAAGCCAAAGTCTTTGCAAGCTCTGTTTTACCAACACCTGTTGGACCTACAAAGATAAATGAAGGTGGCCTTTTTGTAGATTGAAGACCAGCTCTGTTTCTACGTATTGCTCTTGAAACAGCTTCAACAGCTTGGTTTTGACCAACAATTCTTTTATGCAAATTACCCTCTAAGTTTAATAACTTTTGAGTTTCTGCTTCTGTTATTTTTTTTACAGGAATTTTAGTAGAGTGTTCTATAACTTCTGCAATATCTTGAATAGTTAAGCTTGTTAACACTAACTTCTTATTAAGTTTTTCTATTTCTGAAGTGATATTACATTCTTCAGTCTTTAAATCTGCAGCTTTTTGATAATCTTCTATTGAATCAGATTCAACAGCTTCATCTTTTTCTCTTTGAATTTCAGCTAATCTGTTTTTCAAAATAGCTAATTCATAAAGTTCTTTGTTATTTAAGTTTATTTTTGCACAAGCTTCATCTAAAATGTCTATAGCTTTATCCGGTAAAAATCTATCATGTATATATTTTTCAGACATTTTTACAGTTGCAGCAATAACATCATTTGAAATTTTAACTTTATGGAATTCTTCATAATAACTTTTAATTCCTTTTAAAATTTCTATAGAATCGTCAACAGAAGGTTCTTCTACAATAATTGGTTGAAATCTTCTTTCAAGTGCAGAATCTTTTTCAATATATTTTCTATATTCCTTTAAAGTAGTTGTTCCAATTAGTTGAATTTCTCCATTAGAAAGGGAAGGTTTTAATATGTTTGCAGCATTCATAGAATGCTCTGCATCACCAGCACCTATAATATTGTGAATTTCATCAATTACTAAAATTATATTTCCGGCACTTTTGCACTCTTCTATTAAAGTCTTCATTCTTCCTTCAAATTGACCTCTAAATTGTGTTCCGGCGATAATAGCTGTCATATCTAATAAGTATACTTCTTTGTTTAAAAGCTTAGCTGGTACTTTTTTATTAGCTATTTTAATAGCTAAACCTTGTGCAATAGCTGTCTTTCCAACACCAGGTTCACCAATTAAACAAGGGTTGTTTTTAGAACGCCTATTTAAAATTTGTATAATTCTTTGAATTTCCTTATCTCTACCAATAACTACATCTAACTCATTTTTTCTAGCTTTATTTGTTAAATTAGTTCCATATATATCTAAAAAACTTTTTTTCTTTTCTTTAACTTTTTTTTCAACTTTAACCTTTTTAGCAGTAGAATCAGAAGAACTTTCAGACTTGTTTCCACCGAAAATATTTGAAATGAATGAACCAATTGGAATTCCTCCATCTTGTGAAACATTTTCAGGGTCAATATCGTCTACATTTAAATCATCGGACATATTGCTAAATATATTTTCAAATTGATTTGTCATATTTTCAATTTCTTCTTGTGAAAGATTTGCTTGCTTTGCAAGAACATCTAATGGGTTTATTCCTTTGTCTTGTGCACATTTATAGCAAAGTCCTTCGACTTCATTTTTATCACCATCAATTTTGTTTGTAAATATAACGGCTGTATTTTTCTTACATATTGAGCATAACATAAATATTTAAGTCTCCTTATCTTTATTATTCCATAGAATTATAACATATATGCTTGAATAAAATCAACTTTTATTGAAATAAAAACGGGTGTTATAGAAAATATTATATTATTTAAAAAGAATATTGAATAGAAATAATAAAAGATGCTATAGAAGATTTATTCTAGAGCATCTTTTTAAAATAAAAAGGGGATGGTTTTTATTTTATTAAGCTAAATAAATTTAGCTTAAAATTAATAACTAATTAAGGTTTTTCAAGAAGTGTTACTTCAATTATTTGTTCGGAATCATTTCTGAAAATTTTAATTGAAACAGTATCACCAATTTCTTTCTCATTTATTAAATTTGAAAGTTCTTCAGTCGTAGTTATTTTAGCATTTTCAAATTCTAAAATAACATCACCGCTTTTTAGATTTGCCTTTTGAGCAGAACTAAAATCATCAATAGATTTTATATAAATGCCAATTGGCAAATTATATCTATTAGCAGTTTGTTCGTCTAAATCTATTCCTTCAATTCCCAAATAAGGGCGTAAGACTTTGCTATATTTAATTAATTGTTCATATATTTCAACAGTAGAATTTATAGGAATTGCAAAGCCCATTCCCTCAATTCCAGTTCCAGATAATTTTAATGTGTTAATTCCAATTACTTCTCCTTTACTATTTACAAGGGCTCCACCACTATTACCGGAATTTATTGCGGCATCTGTTTGAAGAAGAGTATAAATTTTTCCATCAGAATCTGATATTTTTCTATTTAAAGCACTTATAACTCCACAAGTAACGCTACTTTCCATATCTAATGGATTACCAACAGCCATACAGAATTCACCAATTTTAATAGAGCTAGAATCACCAAGTTGAGCAGCAGTTAATCCATCTTTATCTATTTTAATAACTGCTAAATCAGTAACCTCGTCTGTTCCTACAATGGTTGCAGAATATTCTGTAGTATCATTGTATAGAGAAACTACAAGTTTGCTAGCTTCAGAAACCTGGTAATATGAAGAACTACTTGTTGAATTTATAATATGATTATTAGTTAAAATGTAGCCATCGTTACTAATAATTATTCCTGAGCCTTTTGCTGTAGCTGTTGATGAATTTCGTCCAAAAACGCTATTAACATTATATTCAACACTAATTCCAACTATTGAAGGTAAAACTTTACTTGCTACGCCAACAGCTGTATCAGAATAGTGTGTTAGAGATACTAAGTCAACTACTCCAGAAGAAGTTTTAGTTGAAGAAACAGTAGTAATAGTATTAGTATTATTTGTACCAACTAATTTGTTTTTTATCTCAGGAATTCCAAAACAAATTCCAATTGTAAGAGATGTACCAACAATACCAAAGCAAAATGGAATTAGTATAGACTTTGTAAAACTAAAAGTTTTTTTATTATTAAAATAAAATTCATTATTTTCCATAGAAAGGTTCTCCTTAAAATTAAATTATAGTATATATATTTCCTTAACTAAGGATAATAATACAAAAGTTTTCTTAAAAAAATATTAAAAGTTAAAAAATGTTTGAAAAATTTTCATATATAAGTTATAATACTAATAAGGTATTAAAAAATATCTTTGCATATACGAGAGGAGAGATTGTTATGAATATAAAAATAACAGGAAAAGAATTAAAAGCAACAGAAGCAATAAAAGACTATGTTGCAAAGAAACTAGAAAGAATAGAAAAATATTTTGAAGAAGAATTTGATGTTACAGTTACAATAAAAACAGAAAAAAATGAGCAAATAGCAGAAATGTCTGTAAAATTTAAGGCAGATACTTTTAGAGCAGTTACAGCACATAGAGATTTATATGCATCTATAGATAAAGACATAGATATATTAGAAGGACAAATAAGAAAATATAAGACAAAGAAAGATAAATTCAATAAAGATGATTCTTTAAAACAAATAGTAATGCAAAATGCTGAAGTAAAAACATTTGAAGTAGAAAATGAAATTATTAAAACTTTGTATTATGAAATAAAACCAATGACACCAGAAGATGCAAAGCTAAAATTACAAGAAAAACCAGCTAATTTGTTTTTAACATTTATAAATATAGATACAAATAAGGTAAATGTAATTTATAAATTGAAAGATAGTAAAAATTATGGTTTAGTAGAACCAGAAGTTTAAAATAAACAGTATAAAATTAAAGAACCAAAATTATTATTAGTATAATAATTTTGGTTCTTTTTTATCTAAATTTTATTATTATATAATCTAATTTAAATAATATGGTTTCTTATGTATTATTAATTGCTAGAAAAAGAAGTGTTTTCCTAAAAAAATAAAAAATTTGCCAAATTTGGAAATATGTGTTATAATATGTATATGTTAACAAAAGAAGGTGTATTAAATGGAAATATTAACAATTATATATATATTATTATTCATATTATTTAGTTTAATTATTTTTTCAATTATGCAAATAAGGATGGCTGGTATGAAAGTTAAAGACTTTTGGACTTTCGTAGAGGCAAATCAAATGTTAGATAAATTATATACATTTGCTAATAGATATGAAAAATTATCTACAATAGAACAATTAATATTCTTAAAAGAAGCGGAAAAAGTTTTTGATGCATTCGAAAAAGTTCCAAATTTACTTTGGGAAGAAGAATATCAAAAATATATAGAAGTGCTAAATACTTACAAAGATATTAAAATGCTAAGATGGGCACAAAATTAATTATAAAAACATAAAAAATTCTAATATAAAAAATGAAGATATACTTTAATTATATCTTCATTTTTTCGTTTAAATATACTAATAATAAATTTACCACATTTGTGTATAGTTCCCGTCTTCTTTGTAATATGTATCCATAAGTACTATATGAGAAAAAGGATAAAGATTTCTAGCTTTTGTGTATTTTTTAACTACTAATTTGCGGAAACTATCTAATGTTTCAGCTACATAGTAATCTTCACCATCTATACCGATTATCATTCCGATATGTCCAAAATAATTAATTAAATCTCCAGTTTTAACTTTTCCAGAATTCAATAAATTTTGGGTAATAGGAGTATATTCTCCTAAGTCAGTTATTTGGTTTGGGTCTGGAGTATTACCAGCACCATAATCTCCTGGGTCAAATCCACCATTAAGTATTGCCCAAGATACGAATCCACTGCAGTCTAATCCATTTGGTAATCTAGCATATTTAGTGAAATAAGGTGGCTCGTCTTCATAATTAGTAAGTGGCATTCCCCATATAGCAGGTCCTGCATAACTTGCTTTTATTGTTTCAAATTTACTTTTATGAAGATATAACCCTTTGTGATAATATCTTCCTTCACCATCTACAAATTTCCAACCAGACGAATTAACTCTTCCATTTTCAAAGAAGTATGGAATACTATATTGAAATTCAAGAGTTAGAAATCTTGCAGCAGCAACAGCACCAGCACGTGTACCTTCACCAGCTTCAGCTACTCTAGCAAAAAGAATTTCATCTAGTAAATTTGCTTCTTCTAATGTATATATAGTACCTTTAAGTAATTCTTTATTTGTTCTAAGTTCATAATTATCAATTAATTTAGAAACAACAACATTAACGGTGCTGGAAGTACCATATGAATCTGTTGCCGTTATAATCGTTGTTCCATTACCAATAGCAGTTATTTTTCCATTTTCAACAGTTGCAACATTATTATTAGATGAACTCCATGTAATATTGTTTTTTATATTTCCAATTGAAATTATAGAAGTGGTAATAGTTTTCTCTGCTCCAATGGCTAAATATATTTTATCAGCACTTAATTTTAGATTAAATGACTTATTAATATGGTCAGTAAGTTTAGTTTTGCCTATGATACGATTATTTTCATTTCTTAAAATAATATAGTAATCTTTTAATTCTGCGGTAAATTCACATTTGTCGCTTTTTAGTGAAATACAAGGATCATCGCTAGAAACAATACTATCTTCACTTAAATAACATTTAATATTAGATATTAAGCTTTTGGCAGTGGTAACATTTATTTGTATAGTATTATTTTCTGCGTTGTAGTTATCTATTATAATACTTGTAATATTTAACTTACCAGAAAAAAGATAATTCCAATTTGGTTTTAAAACAAATGTAATAAAGCAAATTGAAAGAATAAATATTAATAAAAAAATTAAAAGAATAGTTTAAAAATTGAAAAACCTTTCTTATTAGAATTAGTTTCTATATTAGTATTTTCTCCTGAATTTTTATCTTTAGCTGTTTCAACTCCTTGTTGTTCTTGTAATTTGTCTTTAGAATTAGGCATTTTTGACCTCCGTATAATTGTTTTAGAAATATAATAGCATATAACTATTTAATTTTCAACAAAATTCGATATTATAAAATATGATTTTGTATCTCTAAAAGTTTCATTATAAAAATAAGAGAAAATCTTTTAAATATGCTTGAAGAAATAAAAGTTTCGTTCTAATTGAATATTCATACGAATACAATTAAACAAATGTAATTCGTATGGAGGTTTTGCTTTTATGAGAGGTGTATCAATAGAGGAACGTGCAATTGAACTTGCACATTATATAATAGACACAGGAGATACGGTAAGGGGGGCTGCCAGGAAGTTTGGAATTAGTAAGAGCACAGTACACACCGAAGTTACACACAAGAACGGTAGGAAATGTGGACAAGCTATTCCTGAAAGTATTGAAATTAAAGGAGTTTTCTTGAGCATAAGAAATCCTATTGTTAGATTAGGGTTAGTAATTAAATAATATTAGTATAAAGCTTTAAAAGTAAAATTTTAAAGCTTTATTTTTTTGACCTAAAATTATACTAAATCAAATTTAAAAAGCCACAAAACTTAATATGGTGCGAATAAAAAACAAGAAGGAGGGAGTATAGATGAACAAACAAAAATTAAAAGGACTATGGATACCAGCAGAAATATTATTAAATACAGAATTAACAGATAAAGAAAAATTAATATTATCAATAATATTATACTTAAGTAAAGATAATGATAATTGTTTTGCTAGCAATAGATATATTGCAAATATAGTAAATGTAACTCCCGACAGAGTTTCAAAAATAATTAGTTCATTAAAAAATAAAAAGTATATAAATGTAAAACTAAAATATAAAAAAGAAAGCAAAGAGATAGAAAGTAGACAAATAGAATTAAACAAGTATAGTCAAAAATATCCACAGCCTATAGTTGAAAATAATACTTCAAATAGTCAAAAAAATATAGTACCTATAGATGAAAACGACAAAGATATAATAAATATAAAAAGTAAAAATAATTATAATAATAAGCATCATACAAATAAAAAATATTCAAGCTACAAAAATGACAGAAATTATGACAATTTCGATTGGAATATCTTATATGCAAATTTAAAAGAGATTAATTCAAATTAAAATGAATTGCCTCTTTTAAATTTGATAAGGGGTGTGGGGCAAAAGCCCTGCCATACGACAAACTTGTTTGTCTAGTATGTTAGACATTAAAACAATATCTTTAGCAAAGAAGGAGGTGCAAGCAGGAATGAGTTATGCAATAGTAAGAAATGAGAAATTAACAAGAGATGAATCCAAAGGGAGATATGTGCATAATGAAAGAAAAACAAAAGGTCACACAAATAAAGACATAATGCAAGAAAAAACACATTTGAATTATTACTTAAAGAAAAACAAGATGAGTTATATAAAAGAATTTGATAAAATACGAAAAGAAAATAATTTGCAAGGATTTATAAAAAGTAACAGTATTATTATGTGTGAAATGATATTTACATCAGATAAAGAATTTTTTGATAAAATTGGAGAAAAAGAAACCAAAAGATATTTTCAAGAAGGTTATAAATTTGTATGTAATTATAAAAATCTTGGAGAGCAAAATATAATATCAGCCGTTGTTCATTTAGATGAAGGGACTCCACATATGCACTTGTTATATATACCAGTAATTCATACAAAAGATAAAGAAGGCGAAAAAATAGATAAAATATGCTGCAGAGATTTTTGGAAAGGTAGAGATAGTTATAGGCAATTACAAAATTCTTTTTTTGAAGATATTACATCAAAGGGATTTATTTTAGAAAGAGGCTTGCCAATAGAAGAAACAGGTGCGAAACATAAAAAAATAGAAGATTTAAAAAAGATTACTAATTTTGAAAATACTAAAAAGGTATTAAGTAATATAAAACTAGAATTACCCCAAATACCTGATATAAATGATATTAAAATAATTAAACTAAATAAAGAAAAAGTAGAAAATGAAATTATTAAACCAAAAGATGAATTGATTAATAAATTGTATGAAGAAAATGTAATATTACACAAAGAATTGACAAAACAAGTAAAATTAGTAAATGTAGCAGAGAAATATCAAAAGGAAAGAGATAAGATACTAGATGATAATAAAAAATTAAATAATCAAGTAGAAAGCATAAAAAAAGAATATAAAGAAAAGGAATTTGATATAGAATGGAAATTTAAAAGCAAAATTAGGAGCTTAGAAAAAGAGAATAGTCATTTGAATAATATTGTTGATAGATTTTATGATACAGTTGAAAAATTTATAAAATGGATTTGTAAGAAATTTGGAATTGAAGGATCAGAAGATTTAATTAGAGATTTTGAAAAAGATACTGATATTTTAATGAATCCAGAAGAACAGATAAAAAGGGAAGAAAGAGAAAATGAATATAATTTGGAATTATAAAATATTGTCTATTTATATTTTTTATGATAATATAAGTATAAA
>CAZTHC010000036.1:0-10761 GCA_964613425.1 uncultured Lachnospiraceae bacterium | reverse complement strand
TAATGACATTACATAGTGCAAAGGGATTAGAATTTCCAACAGTATTTTTAGTAGGGATGGAAGAGGGAATTTTCCCAGGGTATAAATCTATAGGGGAGCCTAAAGAATTAGAGGAAGAAAGAAGACTTTGCTATGTTGGAATAACAAGAGCAAAAGAAAATTTATTTATAACATGTGCAAAACAAAGAACTATATTTGGTTCAACAACGTGTAATGCAATATCTCGTTTCGTAAAAGAAATACCACAAACATTGTTAGATGGATATGAAGATACTATCAAACAAAAAAATGAAAATGTATTTAGAGATACTTCATATAACTGGGAATATGGCGGAAAAGTAACGACTAGTAAACTAGGAAATGCTGGAAGTGTTTTGCAGAAGAGTAATAATACAGCATATAGTTTTAGAACAGCAGAGAGCTTTTTAAATACTTTAAACAAGCCAAAACAAGACGAAAATATAGATTTATCTAAATATAAAGCAGGAGTAAAAATATATCATAAAAAATTTGGAGAAGGAGTAATAAACTTTGTAGAACAAGAAGGGGACGACCTAAAAGTAGACATTGAATTTGAAAAAGTAGGACATAAAAGGTTAATGGCAAAGTTTGCCGGCTTAGAAATTATTAATTAATATAAGGCTAAATCTAAATAAGGGTTGAAAAATTGCAAATTACAAATTTGCAATTTTTTTTGTGAATAAGTGAATAAAAAAAATGAATTTGCCTAAAATATAATTAGTATTGATTAGAAAGGAAGGATAAAAATGGCAAATTTAAGTCAAGTAGAATTACAAAATTTAAGACATCTTATAGGAGCACATGACACATCTTTTCAAAAGCTAAATGCGTATGCTTCACAATGTGTTGATCCGCAGATAAAGCAAATGTTTACAAAATCTGCACAAGATGCACTAAATACAAAGCAAAAATTGTTAACATTTTTAAACGAATAATTTAAAACGCGTATATGAAAAACGAATAGCTAGGTTTTTACATGAAAGAGAAATTGTATTAAGGAGGAAATGTAATGGAAGAAAAGTATATGGTAAATGATATTTTGGAATCTGTAAAGGCGGAATTAACAACATATCAAGGGGTTATTTCAGAAGCAGAAAATATGCAACTTAGACAAACAGTTCAACAGATAAGAAATAGTGATGAATCATTTCAATATGAATTATTCAAAGTTGCAGAAACAAAAGGATATTATACCCCAGCAGGACAAGCAACTCCGCAGGAAATTACAAAAGTAAAGAATGAAGTAAGTCAATAGAGATATATATTATTCTGAAACACACTGGTTATCTGTATAAATGGGTTTTACAGATGGCTGGTGTATTTTATTAATCTGAGGATACCATAAAAATAAAAGAAAAACAGAGGAAAAAAGAGAAAACCACAATAAACATTTGAAAAACAAACAACATCATATTTGTTAAAAAACAATAATTGGTATAAAATAACAGGGTAGTTAAAAAATGCCAAAGAGGAGTTGTTTATTATTTTAAGTACAATAAAAAATTTGTTAATACATATAAGAAGTTCTCTTAAATTCTTAATACTACTAGGTATAGGAACTTTCCTAGTAATTGGTTTTGTAACATTTATATATAGACCAATATATAGTGTAACATTAAATGGAGAGCAAATAGGATATACAGAAAATAAAAGAGAATTACAAAATAGAATAAATGAATATATGAAGAATGGAACAGAGGAAAATGTAGCCTTTGTACAAATAGACGAATTGCCAGAGTATAAAATGTGTTTACTAAAGAAAGGATATGTTACCAACGATGATGAAATATTTAGTAAAGTAACAGAACTAGGTACAACATTTTATAAATACTATACAGTTCTTGTAGGTGACGAAGAAAAAGTTTATGTTGGAACTAAAGAACAAGCAGAAGAAATTATTACAGGACTAAAAAATAAAAAGAGTTCAAACCAAGGTAAGTTAGCATATAAGGAAAAATATGAAACATCTTTGAAAGATTTTACAGCAGTAGATAAAGCTATATCAGATTTATATGTTAAACCAGTAGTTGTAGGATATGCAAATACTTCATCTACAGTAAATATGGGACCAAAGATAGACTTAGGAATTAAACTTACAAGTCCTATAAGTGGAGTAATTACTTCAAGATTTGGTGCAAGATCTGGAGGAACTCACACTGGATTAGATATAGCCGGTCCAACAGGAACACCTATTATGGCAGCAGCAGCAGGAACAGTAACACATTCTGGCTATAGAGGAGGATATGGAAAATTAGTAATAATAACTCATGCAAATGGAGTTCAAACATATTATGCTCACTGTAATGAATTGAAAGTAGAATATGGACAACAAGTGGCACAAGGAGAAGTTATAGCAACAAGAGGTTCTACAGGTAATTCAACAGGACCACATTTACATTTAGAAATAAGAGTAAATGGAGTAGCACAAAATCCACAAAATTATTTATATTAGAAATAAATTAAACTGCCAATTCATATTGGCAGTTTTTTGTATGCAAAAATATAATATTATTTGGAAAAATGTTTTAAATATGTAGAAATAGCATTGTGTTTTATAATAATTTCTCCGTATTCAAGCAATTTACTTTCAAATAAATTAGAATTATTTACAAAGCTAGAAAACTCTACAATCGAAGAGCAAAAGCTTTTTAAAACAGTTTCACTAGCTCTAAAATTGTTTAAAGCTAAATAGTACTTTGAATTATATTTATATAATACAACCTTTTTTATTTTAGTAATTAATAAATTAAGATTATCCGTTGTTTTTATATATGTACAAAAATCGCAAAAATCATCGAAAGAATTGAAAGCATAAATTGCAACATTACCAGACAAGTTATTTACTTTTCTTTTAATTTTTAAATTTTTACTTTTTTGTAAATCTGTACTAGAAGAAACTCTTGTAATAGTTATAATAAAATTTCCGTTCAGAAGTAGCAATTGCTTCTAGTAATAATTTATAATCTTTTGTAGTAAATCCAAACTCTTTTTCAGCTTGCTCTAACATATCTAAAAATAAATCTTGAGATTCAATAGAACTAGACATAAAAGATTGAAAGTCTATGTTTTTTTTGTGTAAATCTGTGATATTTAAAGTAACTCTAATTTTATTTTCTGTAAGTTTTTCTATCTTCATTATAACCTCCAATGTAATATATATAATAATTATACTACCAATAATACAAAAATTAAATATAAAAAATATGGTAATATATTATATTTGTATTTTCAAAATATGTACCTAAAATGTGTATAAATAAATATAGCACAAATATTTTGAAAAATACATATTTTGCTTGAAAAAAATGCAATTTCAATATATAATGTAAAGCATAAAAACTAAAGATGGAGAGGTACATATGGCAACAAAAAATAAAAGTGTTTGGATATTAATTATATTTATACTATCTGGTATAGTTTTTGGAGGATTAGTTGGAGAACTTGCTTCTAAAATAAATGGATTATGGTGGTTAGGATATGGAGAAACTTTCGGATTGCAAAACCCAATAATTTTAGATTTTAGTATAGTGAAGCTAACTCTTGGCTTAGTGTTTAAGCTAAACATAGCAAGCATTTTGGGAATGGTGCTAGGTATTATTATATATAAAAGTATTTAATTCAAATATATGGGGGTATTCTTAAAGGGCAATTTTCTTTAGTGAAAGAAGGTATTTAATGCCAATTAAAATGAAAGAACTCCCATTATCAGAAAGACCATACGAAAAATTGGAAATGTATGGCGCAGAAACTTTGTCAAATGCAGAACTTTTGGCGATAATTATTAAAACAGGAACTAAAGACGAAACAGCAGTAAATGTCGCGCAAAAGATTTTAACTCTAAAAAATGTAGCTACTAAAGAAAATTTAAGTTTTTTACAAGATGTATCAATAAAAGAGTTTATGGGTGTTAAAGGAATTGGAAAAGTTAAAGCAATACAGCTTAAGGCAATGTGCGAATTAACTAAAAGAATTTCGAGACCAATAAATAATATTAATTTAAAATTGAAGAATACAGAAGAAGTAGCGAATTTATTAATTCCAGAATTGAGATACGAAAAAAGAGAAATTGTTAAACTAATTTTATTAAATGCAAAAAATATTGTACTTAAAATAATTAATATTTCCTTTGGTGGAACGAATTTTGCTTGTATAGAGCCAAAAGAAATATTGGTGGAAGCAATAAAAATTCAAGCACCTAAAATGATATTAGTACATAACCACCCCAGTGGAGACTCTACACCAAGCAAAGAAGATTATAGAGTTACAGACAGAATATATGAAAGTGCAAGTATTATTGGAATTGAATTATTAGATCATATAGTTATTGGAAATGGTACATATGAGAGTATAATGAAAAATAAATGATAAAGGAGTTATAGAAATGAGTTTATTAAGTTTAGGCGGAAAAGATATAGGAATAGATTTAGGAACAGCAAATGTATTAATTACAGTAAAAGGAAAAGGTGTTGTACTAAAAGAACCAGCTGTTGTTGCAATAGATAAAAAAACAGAAAAAGTAATAGCAACAGGGTATGAAGCAAAGGAAATGCTAGGAAGAACACCAGATGATATATTAGCAATAAAACCATTAAAAGATGGAGTTATAGCAGATTTAATTGCAGCACAACTAATGTTAAAAAGTATGCTTACTAGAGTTTGCCAAAGATATAATGCTGGAAGACCTAGAGTTGTAGTAGGTGTACCTTCTGGAATAACAGAGGTCGAAGAAAGGGCAGTAGAAGAAGCTATATTACAGGCAGGAGCGAGAGAGGTATATTTAATAGAAGAACCAATGGCAGCAGCAATAGGAGCTAGCTTAGATGTAGCAGAACCTACAGGAAATATCGTTGTAGATATAGGTGGAGGAACAACAGAGGTAGCAGTTATTTCTCTAGGGGGAATAGTTACAAGCTATTCTATTAGAATAGCAGGAGATGAAATAGATGAAGATATTATAAATTATGTTAAAAAAGAAATGGATTTAGCAATAGGACAAACAACTGCAGAACAAATAAAAATAGAACTAGGATGCGCAATGCCATTAGTAACAGAAACATCTAAACAAGTTAAAGGAAGAGACTTAAAAACTGGATTACCAAAAGAAATTACAATAACTTCAACGCAAGTAGGAGAAGCAATAGAAAACTCGATACAAGAAATTGTAGATATAGTAAAAAGTACTTTAGAAAAAACACCACCAGAACTAGCATCAGACATAATGGAAAAGGGTATAATGTTAACAGGCGGAGGAGCATTAATACAAAATCTAGATAAATTAATAAGTGAAAAAACAGGAATGCCTGTATTTATTACAGAAAACCCATTAGAATGTGTTGTAAAAGGAACAGCTAAGACATTAGATGATTTAGAAAAATTAAAAAGTGTTCTAATAAATGCAAGAAAAAGAGCATAATTCTAAATATCAATATAAGCATATTGAAAACTGTAGGTGGCGGCGTCCTCGACGACCCGTAAATGAAATTATAAATATACTGTAACTCGTAGGGGCGTATTGCATACGCCCATGAAATATAGGAGAATAGAGAATGTATAAAAATAAGAAAAAAGGAATTTTAGGAGTAATAATAACTAGCATATTGCTAATTGTGTTAGTGATATTTTCAAATGCAAACCTAGAAAGCTTTTCAGCAGGTGAAAATATTTTTTCTAAAATATTTATGCCTGTACAAAATGGACTAACTCAATTAAAAAACAAAATAGCAAACAATAACAGTTTCTTTTCAGATATGAATAACTTGAAAACAGAAAACGAAGAATTGAAGAAAAAAAATGCAGAGTTAGAGCAAGGATTAAGAGAACTAGAAATATTAAAATCAGAAAATGAGATATTAAAAGAATATACAAATATGAAAGATAAATACGAAAATTACGAAATAATTCCAGCGTATATAATTAATAGAGATATAAGCAATTTTAGTAATACAATGGTAATAAATGTTGGAGAAAAAGATGGAGTACAAGCTAACATGGCAGTTATTTCCGAAAAAGGTCTTGTAGGTTACGTGGTTTCTGCAACAGAGAATACTTCAAAAGTTCAACCAATAATAGATGCAGGCTGTAGCGTTAGTGCTAATCTAAGCACATCAAGAGATAGTATAATTTGTAAAGGAGTACTAGATAGTACAAACACCTTGAAAGCAATGTATATACCGCAAGATGCTAACTTGATTTTAGGAGATAATATAGTAACTTCTGGAATTGGTGGAATATATCCAAAGGGTATAAAAATAGGAACATTAAAAGAAATAGTAAATACTAAAAATAACATAGATAGATATGCAATAATAACTACTTCAGTAGATTTTTCTAAAATTGAAACAGTATTAGTTATTAAATAAGGAGGAATAGGCTACTTTGAAGAAAACGTTAACAATAGTCGTACTATTCATAATATTTGTAATTATATATTTCTTACAATCAAACTTTTTTAATTGGTTTAATATTGCTGGAGTAAAGCCAAACTTATTTGTTATATTGGTTTTGGTAATAGGTTTATTTACAAATAAAAGATTAGCATTGCCATTAGCAATAATTTTTGGACTAATATTAGATTTTACAATTGGAATAAGAATTGGAATATGTGCGATTATGTTAGGAAGCATTGCATATTTAGGAACATATTTAAACAAAAATTTTTTGAAAGATAGTAGAATTCATATAATGCTAATGACAGCGATAGCAACTTTAATTTATGAAATAGGAATATATTTATTTAAGATAATTCTTTTACAGAGCTCTTTAGAGATATTAGCTTTTTTAAAGATATTATTAATAGAGATAGCATTTAATGTAATATTAATAATTATTCTGTATCCAACTATACAGGCTTTAGGCAACGCATTAGAAAAAATATTTGTAAAAGAAAAAACATTGTCAAATTATTATTAGAAACGTGTGGAGTACATATTATGCAAGAAAGTAAAAGAAATTTAAGATTTAATATATTAACAGCTCTTATATATGTTGTTGGAGTTATATTATTGCTACAATTATTTAATTTGCAGATAATTCACGGAGAGGAATATAGAGAGAAGTCAAGTAATAGACTAACAAGAGAAGTATCTGTTAAAGCTGCAAGGGGAAACATATTAGATAGAAGTGGAATTTTATTAGCAGGTACAAAAATAGGTTCTTCTTTGGAAATATATAAAAGTAAAATTGAAACAGATGAATTAAATAATACTATTTTAAATATAATAAATGTTTTGGAAAAAAATAAAGATGAATATAATGATAGTTTTCCAATAAAAGTAAATCCATTTGAATTTAAATTAAATGAAGAAGATACATTGAATTGGAAAACAAAAAATAAAATAGATAATAATCTGAATGCAGAAGAAGTTTTTAATAAATATAAAGAAAAGTACAAAATAAAAAACGACAATATTGAAGAAACAAGAAAAATAATAGGGTTACGCTATGAAATAGAAAGAAAAGGTTATAGTAGCATAAGAGGGGTTACTATAGCAAAAGATATTTCAAGGGCAAGTGTTTTAGAATTTATGGAAAGAGCAATAGATTTTCCCGGCGTAGATATAACAAATCAACCTATAAGAAAATATGAAGGAACATTGGCTAGCCATATTATAGGTTATGTAGGGCCAATTACAGAGGAAGAATATGAAGCAAGAACAGGGTACTCACTAAATGATTACATAGGAAAAATAGGAATAGAGTATGTATTAGAGGAATATTTAAAAGGAACAGATGGTGTAAAACAAATAGATATGGCAATTGATGGAAGCAAAACAGCAGAGTATGTTACGCAAGAAGCAATTGCAGGAAATAATGTTGTATTAACAATAGATGCAAATTTACAAGCTGTATCAGAGCAAGCTTTGAAAAACAATATTGAAAAAATTAAAAGTGGTAGATTTGCAACACAGCATAATGTAAAGTCTGGAGCAGTTGTTGTTACAAATGTAAAAACAGGAGAAATATTAGCATTAGCTAGTTATCCAACTTATGAGCCACAGCTATTTGTTAATGGAATAAGTACTCAAAAGTGGAATGAATATTTAGAAAACGAAGCCTTACTAAATAGAGCATTACGAGCATATCAACCTGGTTCAATCTTTAAGATGGTAACAGCTATAGCTGGTTTAGAAAGTGGGGCAATAACTACAACTGAAAAAATACAAGATACAGGAATATATCAATATTTAAACAAACCACGTTGTTGGATTTGGACAGATTATGGGCAAACACATGGATATTTAGATGTTTCAGGAGGAATAAAGCATTCATGTAATTGCTATTTCTATGAGGTAGCAAGAAGAATGGGAATAGAGAATTTAGAAAAATATGCTAAATATTTTGGATTAGGAGAAAAAACAGGAGTAGAACTTGTAGGTGAAGTATCACGGAACTTTGGCAGGAAAAACAGACTATGAAAAGAGAGGTTTAACTTGGTATCCAGGTAGTACACTTTCTGCTGCGATAGGACAAGCAGAAAACAGCTTTACACCAATACAAATAGCAAAATACATTAGTATGTTAACCAATGGGGGAAAAAATATTGATATAACAATAATTAAAGATGTAATAGATTCCGAAGGAAAAAGTGTAAACAAAAGACAATTAGAAGAAAATATAAATAGTAAGCTTGGAATAGATAATACTGATGTGGAAGATTTAAATGTTAAAAAAGAAAATTTGGATGCAATATTAGAAGGAATGAGAAGTGTTACAAGTGAAACGGGAGGAACAGCATATAGCTTTTTCAAAAATTTTAATATAGAAATCGGAGGTAAAACTGGGTCAGCAGAAGCAGGAAACAATGTAAATGCATGGTTTATCGGTTTTGCACCATATGATGATCCGGAGATTGCAGTAGTAGTATTTGAAGAAAATGGTGGACATGGTAGTTATACAGCAGAAGTAGCTAGAGATATAATTGCAGAATATTTTGGGATGAATGCAATAAATGTAAAAGAAGATATGAATGCACAAGCATATGTAAATTAAAATAAAGAAAGAAGGAATGTAAAAATGATGAGAAACTGCGTTGGAATAAACTTGAAAAAAGACGAAATAATAATTAGAATTAGCGAGAAGGCAGAATACGAGGATATAATAGATTGCTTAAATAAAAAAATACCAGCACTAAAAAAATTGTATAAGCAAGAAAAGACGCCTATTTGTGTAATGGGAAAAGTTTTAAAAAATAAGGAAATAGACGAAATTCAAAAGATTATTAAAAAAGAAATAGAGGTAGATTTAAAGTTTGATAGCCCTAAAATATTGGGATTACATGGGATTAAAAAGGTGTTTGAAAAGGAGATAGAAAATTCAGATACAAAATTTCACAGAGGTTCAATTCGTTCTGGACAAAAAATTGAATTTGAAGGAAGTCTTGTAATATTAGGAGATGTAAATGCAGGTGCAGAAATAATTGCAGGAGAAAACATTGTTGTGTTAGGCTATTTAAGAGGTTTAGCACACGCAGGTGCTAAGGGAAATAAAAAAGCAATAATAGCAGCACACGTAATTGAAGCACCACAGTTGAGAATTTCAAATATTGTAAAGGAAATAGAAAAATTACCAGATGATATACCAGTAGAATATTCATATGCATATGTAGATGAAGAAAATCAAATAATTATGGAATAGAAAAGTTTTTAGTTTGTTATAAAGGTATGTTTTGATATAATTAAAAAGATAGTTAATAAGTTTAACTATCTTTTTTTATGTGTAGTTTATTTTAGTTCTTCAATTGCTTTTATTCTGTTTTCTATGCTAGGATGAGTAGAAAACAAATTGTTTTTCTTCTTCTTGCTTTTAAGTGGACAAACAATATACATATGTGCTGTAGAAGAATTTGCAACTTCTAACTCTTCTGTGTCTGAGTCCAATTTTTTCAGTGCATCTATTAATCCGTTTGGATTTCTAGTAAATTTAATAGCTGTTGCATCTGCTAAATACTCACGTCTTCTTGAAATAGCAAGTTGCATAAGTTTGCCAAATATTGGAGAAAGAATTAATAAAATTAATCCGATTAGCATAAAAATTGCATTTCCCTTGTCATTTTTGCTTTTTCTAAAAAAGCTTCTGGTAAATATATCTGAAAGCATAACTACTAATCCTATCATTACAGTAACAATTGCAGATAAGCGAATATCGTAGTTTTGAATATGGGCCATTTCATGAGCAACAACGCCTTCCAATTCACGATAATCTAGTTTATTTAACAGTCCTGTTGTAACACAAATTATAGAGTTTTCTGGATTCCTGCCAGTTGCAAAAGCATTTGGTTGAGAATCCTCTATAACATATAATCTTGGCTTATGTGATAGACCAGATGCAATCATTAGTGCATCCAAAATATTTACGAGTTTTTGGTCCTCTTCATGTGTTGCTGGCCTAGCTTTTGACAATCCTAATATTATTTTATCGCAATTATAATATGAAATAATTGTAGATATTATGCTAAATAATAGGGCAAAAATAATAGAAAAAACACCTAATTCAAAATAGTTGCAAATAAAATAAATAATTAGAGTTATCATTAATCCAAATCCGAAAATAACAATTCCAGATTTTGCTTTATTGCGTTTTATATCTTCATACATATTACTATTTTCCTTTCAAAGTATAATTTAAGTATATTATATTTTTGTAAAATAAACAAGTAAAAAATAAAACTCAACAGAAATATTACTGTTGAGTTTTTGACGATTTTTTGTATATTAAAATCATTATTTATTAAAATATAATTTT
>CAZTHC010000035.1:0-10964 GCA_964613425.1 uncultured Lachnospiraceae bacterium | reverse complement strand
GGGATTCGAACCCACGGTAGGCTACAAACCTACGCCAATTTTCAAGACTGGTGCCTTAAACCAACTCGACCACCTTTCCAAATGTATCGCGTATTGCGGTAACAGTATATATATTAACACATACGCGTATATATTGTCAATAGAAAAAAATATTTTTTTGTTGGATATTTTTTCCATATTTTTTTATTTAATTAATCCTAATATTCTTTCTAAATCCTCATTTGTAGCATATTCTATTATTATTTTTCCCTTTTTAGGTCCAGCATCGACTTTAACCTTTGTTCCGAAAAAAACCTCTAAAAGAATCTTCAATATCTCTATAAACAGCTTCATATTTATTATCTTTTTTTCTCATTTTTTTCCTTGTTTTCATCTTTTTCTCTGCTTCTCTAACACTATCTCCAGACTCTATCATATATTTAGCCATATAAAATTGTTTTTCTGGGTCTTCCACAGCTAATAATGACTTACAATGACCTTCTGTTAACTTTCCTTCTAAAGCTAAATCAATAACTCTTTGGTCTAAATTCAATATTCTTACTGTATTTGCTAAACCACTTCTACTAATACCTAGTTTATTTGCTAATTGTTGTTGTGTCATTTGGTAATCATCCATAAGACTTTTCATTCCTTTAGCCTTTTCTATTGGATTTAAATCTTGCCTTTGTATGTTTTCTATTAAAGCAATTTCTGCATGGCTTCTTTTATCATATTCCCTTACAATTGCAGGTATTTCAGTTAATCCAGCTTTTTTTGAAGCTCTCCATCTTCTTTCTCCTGCAACTATTTCATAATACTTGTCTTTCTTAACTACAATAATTGGTTGTATTACCCCATATTCTTTTATCGATTCTGATAGTTCTTCTAATGCCTCATCATCAAATTTTTTTCTTGGTTGATTTATATTAGGTTCTATGTCTATAATTTTAATATTCTGTATTATTTCACCTTCTTGAACCTTCTCTTCTTCTGGTTCTACTGTAAATAACGCATTTAAACCTTTTCCTAATCCTGTATTTTTTGCCATTTTAACAATCTCCTTTTATTTCATATGTTTTGCTTTTTCTTCGTTGTTTTTTATAATTTCTTTTGTTAGTTTTTCGTAACATCTTGCCCCTTTTGACCTTGGATCGTATACTGTAATAGGCATTCCGTAGCTTGGTGCTTCACTTAGCCTTACATTTCTCGGAATAACAGTTTTATAAACTTTGTCTCCAAAATAATTTTTTACCTCTTTTACTACTTGATTAGATAAGTTTGTTCTTATATCATACATTGTAAGTACAGCACCCTCTATATCTAATTTTGTATTTAAATGTTTTTTTACTAAATTTACTGTATTCATTAACTGTCCTAAGCCTTCTAACGCGTAATATTCGCATTGAATAGGAATTAATACAGTATCAGCAGCTGTAAAAGAATTTAAAGTTATTAATCCTAATGAAGGAGGACAATCTATTATTATATAATCATATTCTGATTTTATCTCATCCAATTTTTCTTTTAGCCTATATTCTCTAGACATCATTGATACTAATTCAACTTCTGCTCCCGCTAAATTTATATTTGAAGGGCATACTTTCAAATTTTTTATTTGCGTTTCAAAAACAGCTTCATTAACTGTAGTTTCATTAACTATAACATCATATACTGAAAACTCCACTTTTTTATCTATTCCAACGCCACTTGTTGCATTTCCTTGTGGATCTGCATCTATTAGTAATACCTTTTTATTTTTCTTTGCTAATATCGTGCTTACGTTTACTGCTGTAGTTGTTTTACCAACTCCACCTTTTTGATTTGCTACTGCTATTATTTTTCCCAATTAAATCCCTCCAATATATATAACATACTAATAATATAAAAATATCTTTCATATGTCAATAAATAATATAAATATTATTAAAAACAATTATAATAATTAAATAAAAAACGACAAATTTCTACATCATTTTTGTAAAAATTTGCGGTTTATCGCCATTTTTCGACATAAGATTTCCGTGGAACAATAGTTAAATAATAGGTTCTTTTGTTGGTATACCAGCTTTTCTTGGATATTTATTTGGTGTAGAACATTTTTTATTAATAACTATTATTGTCCTTTCTATATCAGTCTCTGGTAATATTATTTTTTCAATTTTTTCTATTTCGCCACCTAGAATATTTATTGCTTTATTGCTGCTCTTTAGTTCTTCTTCTACATTAGATCCTTTCATACATATACATTTTCCACCTTCTTTTACAAAAGGTAATAAATATTCTACTAACGTTGGTAACGAAGCAACTGCCCTTGAAACAGCTATATCAAACTTTTCTCTGTACTCATTATTATTAGCTGCATCCTCAGCCCTAGAATGAATCGTCTTTACGTTTTTCAAATTTATATTTAATATTATTTCATTTAAAAAATTTATTCTTTTATTTAAAGAATCTAATAATGTTATACTTATATCATTTCTTATGATTCCGATTGGAATTCCAGGAAATCCAGCACCTGTACCAACATCTATCATTTTATGATTTGCTTTTATATATTTATTTATAATTAAAGAATCTATAAAATGTTTATCTATTATTTCATTATCTTCTACTATTGCTGTCAAATTAATTTTATCGTTCCATTCTAATAATAATTCTTTAAATTGGTACATTTTATCTAGTTTTTCCTCATTTACAGACTCTATATCTATTTTATTTATTTTTCCTTTTAAAATTGCATTAAATTGCTCTTTTTTCATATAAAATACCTCTTTATTTGTTTTTTCCTTTATATTGTTCTAAAAATATAAGTAATACAGATATATCTGCTGGTGAAATGCCAGAGATTCTTGAAGCTTGTCCTACTGACTCCGGTTTAAACTTGTTTAACTTTTGCCTTGCCTCTAAACTTATACCCTTAATAGTAGTAAAATCTAATGTTTCTGGCAACTTTTTATTTTCCAGTTTTTTAAAACCTTCTACTTGTGTTTCCTGCATCTTTATATAACCTTCATATTTAATCTGTATTTGAACTTGGTCCTTCTCTTCTTTAGACAAAGTTGGTCTCTCAGAATCTATTGTCTCTAAATCATCATATGTTACTTCACTTCTTTTCAATAATTCTACTAGCTTTATTCCTGTAGATATTTCTGAAGAATTACATTTTTTTAATATTTCATTAACTTCCTTCGTTGGTCTTACATTTACACTTTTAATTCTTTCTATTTCTTTTTTTATATTTTCTTTCTTATTAGAAAATTTTTCATATCTTTCATCATTTATTAATCCAATATCATGTCCTATTTCTGTTAATCTTAAATCCGCATTATCCTGCCTTAATAATAGCCTATATTCAGCTCTTGATGTCATCATTCTATAAGGTTCATTAGTTCCTTTTGTTACTATATCATCTATTAAAACTCCTATGTATGCGTCTGACCTATGTAAAATTACTGGTTCTCTTTCTTCCAATTTTAATGAAGCGTTAATTCCTGTCATAAGTCCCTGTGCAGCTGCCTCTTCATAGCCAGAAGTTCCATTAATCTGTCCAGCAAAAAACATTCCAGATATCTTTTTATGTTCTAATGATAATTTTAATTCTTCTGGATTTATACAATCATATTCTATTGCATATGCTGGTCTTGTAAATTGAACATTTTCTAATCCTGGTAGAGTTCTATACATTGCTATTTGAACATCTTCTGGTAAGGAAGAACTCATTCCTTGTACATACATTTCATCTGTATTTAATCCCATTGGTTCTATAAAAACCTGATGTCTTTCTTTATCTGCAAATCTAACAACTTTATCTTCTATTGATGGACAATACCTTGGACCTGTTCCTTCTATTTTTCCTGAATATAGTGGTGATCTATGTAAATTTTCTCTTATTATTTTATGTGTTTCCGCGTTTGTGTATGTCAAATAACAAGGTACCTGTTCTTTCTTTTCAATTGTATTTTCAAATGAAAATGGAACTATTTCATTATCTCCTTCTTGTATTTCCATTTTAGAAAAATCTATTGAATTTTTATTTACTCTTGCTGGTGTTCCCGTCTTAAATCTTATTAATTCTATATCATTTTTTTTCAAACATTCAGATAATTTGTTAGCTGGAAAAACTCCATCTGGTCCACTCTCAAAAGAATTCTCTCCTATAAATATTTTTCCCTTTAAATAAGTTCCTGTTGCTAAAATTACTGCTTTAACCTTATAAATAGCACCTATATTTGTTTCAACAGATTTAACTTCATTATTTTCTATTTCTATATTTACTATTTCTGCTTGCTTAACAAATAAATTTTCTTGTTTTTCAAGTGTATGTTTCATTTCCGCTTGATACTGTTTTCTATCTGCCTGTGCTCTTAAAGAATATACTGCTGGACCTTTTGAAGTATTCAGCATTCTAGACTGTATAAATGATTTATCAATATTTCTACCCATTTCGCCACCTAAAGCATCTATTTCTCTAACTAGATGTCCTTTTGATGTTCCTCCTATATTAGGATTACATGGCATGTTCGCTATAACTTCTAAACTAATTGAAAATAATAATGTTTTGTGCCCTTTTCTAGCACATGCAAGAGCTGCTTCACATCCAGCATGTCCTGCTCCTATTACTGCTACATCATATTCTCCAGCATCATATTTCATTTTATATTACTTCCTTTCTTAAAACATCTCTGTTTTTTGTGAAACAAAAATTAATGTTTGCTAAACCTTTTTGACAATTATTTTCCTAAACAGAATTTAGAGAAAATTTCTTTTATTATATCTTCTGAAACGCTCTCGCCTGTAATCTTACTTAATTTTTCTAATATGTTTTTTATACTTATAGCACATATATCTATTGGCATATTATTATTAAGAGTTTTCTTTGTTTCTTTCAAATCTATTATAGCTTGATCTATTAAACTTTTGTGTCTTGCATTTGTTATTATTGTATCACTTTCCAAGTTTATTTTATTAATTTGATACATTTCAGAAATTTTTGAATATATATCTAAAATTCCCTGTTTTTTTAATGCAGATATTTCTATAATATCTTTTCCTGCATTTTTTATTTCTTCTTTTATTTCTAAATTATCAATTAAATCAATTTTGTTTAATATAATTATAGCATTTTTATTTTTAACTATCTCTAAAATTTCTTTATCTTCTTCATTTAACTCTTTACTTGCATCAAAAATTGCAATAATTAATTCACTTTCCTCTGCAATTTTTTTAGATTTTTTTATTCCCATTTGTTCTATAGCATCATCTGTTTTTCTAATTCCGGCAGTATCTATGATTTTTAAAGGAATTCCATTAATTGTTACAAATTCCTCTATGGTATCTCTCGTTGTACCAGCATATTCTGTTACTATAGCTCTTTCTTCTTTTAAAATGGCGTTTAATAAAGATGATTTTCCAGCATTTGGGCTACCAATAATAGCAGTTTTTATCCCATCTCTTAAAATTTTACCATTTTCAAAACTATTACTCAATTCTTTAAGCTTAAGCTCTATACCTTCAAGTTTTTCTAAAGTTTTTCTATTTGTTACTTCTTCTATATCATATTCTGGATAATCTATTGAAGCTTCTATATCAACCATAATATCTAATATATCTTGTTTAATTTCTTTAATCTTTTTAGATAAAAAACCTTCTAATTGATTAATTGAAGCTTGTGCTTCTTTTTCTGTTTTAGAATTAATTATATCAATTACTGATTCAGCCTGTGTTAAATCGATTCTTCCGTTTAAAAATGCCCTTTTAGTAAATTCCCCTGGTTCTGCCATTACAGCTCCATTTTTCAAGCATAGCTCTACTATTTTTTGCATTACTACATTTCCACCATGTGAATTTATTTCACACATATTTTCTGTTGTATAACTTTTAGGTTCTAAAAAATATGAAACTAATACTTCATCAATTTTTTTATCATTATCGATAATATTTCCATACTTAATGCTATATCCCTTTATTTCAATATTTTTTTGCTTTGGAATAAATATTTTTTCTAGTATTTTAAAACATTCTTTTCCACTCATTCTTATTATTCCAATACCTCCAATGCCTGGAGCTGTAGAAATTGCTACTATTGTTGACATTTTTTATCCTTTCTCTATAAAAAAGGTCGATAATAAAATCGACCCTTTTACAATTCTTATATAATATAGTTAATTTTAATTATTTTAATGATATTACAACTTTTCTATAAGGGTCTTCACCTTTGCTAAATGTTTTTACCTTATCATTTTCTTGTAATTTACTATGTATTATTTTTCTTTCATAAGATGTCATTGGTTCTAAAGTTATTGATTTTCCTGTTTTAATGACTGTTTTTGATATTTTTACTGCCAATTCTTCTAAAGATTTTCTTCTTTTTTCTCTGTATCCTTGCATATCTACAAAAACTTTTATCTTTTCTGTTGATTTTTTATTTGCTATAGAAGATATAATATTTTGAACTGAATTTAATACATCTCCTCTATATCCAATTAAATAATTAATGTCACTACCTTGAAAATCAATATATATGCAATACTCCTTTATTTCTAAAGTATATGTTACATCTTTTGTTGGTAAATTTTGTATAAAAACATCTAAAAAATTCTTAATCGCATTCTCTGCATCTTTTATTTCTTCAGAATTTGTATTAAATTTTCTTTGCTCGTTTTTTTCAAAACTCTTTTCCTTTGCAATTTCTTTTACATTCTCTTTTAATATTAATTCTACTTTAACAACTCTTGGAGCTAATATACTAAAAAAGCTCTTTTTATCTTCATTTTCTAAAACTTTTATATCTACCATATTTTTAGATACTTTCAATTGTTTTAATCCATTTTCAATTGCTTCATTTGTTGTTTTTCCTTCTGAAATAATACTTCTACTCATTAACAACATCCTCCTTATCTTTAATAAATTTATTAATTAATAATCTTTCTACAATCATTGTTATATTACTCATTAACCAATATAATGCTAATCCTAGAGGAGCAACAAATGCAATAGATACAGCTGCTATTGGAATCATCCAAGTCATTGTTTTATTCATTTGTTGAGTCATATCAATTTCATCTTCTTTTCCAGTTTCTTTATTTTGATTCTTAGTCATATTTGTTGTTAATTTCATAGAAACAATTGATGATAATATATATAAAACTGGAATTATATATACTTTGTAATCTTTTAAATCTCCAGAAGGAACACTGCTTAAATCTATTCCAAACAAATTCATATTAATATTTATATCTGGATTATTTCCTTTTTCTTTAATTATTGTTATTTCTGGATAAGCTTTATTTATTTCTATATTTTGTTCTTGCATTTCATTTACATAGTTATTAATTGTTGTTGTATCAATTTTTTTCATAAAAGTTAATGGACTTTTTACTAAATAAAACATTGCAAGTACTAATACTATTTGTAATATTGAAGTAATACAACCACTAAAAGGACTCATTTTTTCTCTTTTATACAATTCCATAATTTCTTGATTCATTTTTTGTGGATCATTTTTATATAAAGATTGTATTCTTTTAGATTCTCCTTGTATTTTTGATGTTTTCTTCATTGTTTTTTGTTGTTTTATTGAAAACGGCAATAATATTAATTTTGTTAATATAGAAAAAATAATTATTGCTATACCATAATTTTGTACTAAATTATATATAAAATTTAATAAATATCCTAATAAATTTGCTATATATGACATTTTTATACCTCCTATTATTTTAATGGATCATATCCACCTTTTGAAAAAGGATTACATTTAAATACTCTAATTATTCCTAAAGATAAACCTTTAAAAAAACCATATTTATTTAATGCTTGAACCATATATTCAGAACATGTTGGATAGTATTTACATTTTATCCCTATGTTTTCAAAATATGGAGATAATGTTTTTTTATATATTTTTATCAAAAATATTATTATTGCTTTCATATTAATCCTTTATATTTTTATCAAAAAGAATTTTAATTGTTATTAATTTTTTTAATTATATTTTCAATATCATTTTTAATACTATAATAGTTTATATCTTCAATTTTTATATTTCTATTTACTAAAATAATTAAACTTTTTCCATAATTAAAATTTTCTTCATTTATTCTATATGTTTCTCTAATTAATCTCTTTATTTTATTTCTATATACTGCATTACATGTTTTTTTACTAACAGCAATTCCTAAATAATTAAAATAAGAATTATTTTTTATTAAATATACTGTTATATATTTTCCGTAAAATTTAGATCCTCTTGTTATAATTCTTTTAAATTCATAATTTTTTTTAATTATTTTGGTTTTGTTCATTTTTATAATCCTCTACGTTATTTATAAATTGATAGAAATAAAGGCCACTTATATATCGCGGCCTCTAATTTATGCAGTAAGTTTTTTTCTACCTTTTAATCTTCTAGATTTTAATACGTCTCTTCCTGCTTTAGTTTTCATTCTTTTTAAAAAACCATGTTCTTTCTTTTCTTGTCTATTTTTAGGTTGAAATGTTCTTTTCATGCCTACACCTCCTTAATTTTTAATAGAAAAAATTTATATTAAAAATTTCTATATATTTTTAAAATCATAAGTGTTTCAATTATACATTAAATAATACTAGTATGTCAATATTTTTTTATATTTTTTTATTATTTATGTAAATTTAATTTAAACTTATCCACAATTTTTTAAAAAATATTTCATTTTGTTATTGCTTATTTCATTTATTTTTGATATTATATGAAATTAATAGGGAAATAAGGCTTTCACGGTTTTAATTTTTACATATTGTTAATAACTTTTTTTTATTAATTCATTGATATACTAATTTTTTAGTAAAAAGCTGTGGGTAAATGTGGATAAAACTGTGGATAATTTGAAAGGATTGAATTTTTTTATGCAAAACAATTTTGAAGAAATTTTAAATGAAGCAAAAGAATTATTAAAAAGTGAAACAACAAGTATATCTTATCAAACATGGATTCAACCTTTAAAAATTAAGAATATATCAGATAATACTATTGTACTTATTGCAGAAGATGATTTTAAAAGAGATGCTATTTTATCAAGATATCAAGATTTAATTGCAAATACATTTTCATATATATTACAAAAAAAGTGTATTTTAAAAATTATAACTGAAGATAATTCTCTAGAAGATGAAATAAAATATGCAAAAAATACTATAGATAATAGTTATGGTTATTCTAATTCTTTTTTAAATCCAAAATATACTTTTGAAACTTTCGTTGTAGGGGATAACAATAGATTTGCACATGCTGCATCATTTGCAGTAGCAGAATCACCAGCAACCTCATATAATCCACTATTTTTATATGGTAGAGTAGGATTAGGAAAAACTCATTTAATGCATGCAATTGGAAATGAAATATTAAAAGCAAATAAGAGTGCTAATATTTTATATGTTACTTCTGAGAAATTTACAAATGAATTTATAAATGCTATTAAAGATAATACAAATGAAAAATTTAGAAATAAATATAGAAATATAGATGTATTATTAATAGATGATATTCAATTTATTGCTGGAAAAGAAAGAATTCAAGAAGAATTTTTTCATACTTTTAATACATTACATGAGAGTGGTAAGCAAATTATAATTTCTAGTGATAGACCCCCTAGAGATATTCCTCTTTTAGAAGATAGATTAAAATCTAGATTTGAATGGGGACTTATTGCAGATGTCTCTATGGCAGATTATGAAACAAGATTAGCCATATTAAGAAAAAAAAGAGATGAAGAAAATGTTTTTATTAATGACGATATTTTATCTAATATTGCTACAAAAATAGATTCAAATATTAGAGAATTAGAAGGTGTTTTTAATAAATTAATTGCTCATTCAACTCTAACTCATACTAGTATTACAATGGAAATGGCAGAAAAAGCTATAAATGATATAATACTTCAAAAAGACAATGTTGTTTCTATTTCTAATATACAAGATATTGTTTGTAAATATTTTAATATAAGTATTGCAGATTTAAAAAGTTCTAAAAGATCTAATGATATTGCATATCCAAGGCAAATAGCAATGTATCTTTCTAGAGTTATTATACATGAATCTTTTCCTGAAATAGGTAAATCTTTTGGAAAAAGAGATCATTCAACTGTAATGCATGCCTATAATAAAATAGAACAAGAATTAAAAGATAATTCAAATACTAAATCAATTGTGGAAAGTGTTAAAAGTATAATTTTAAATAGAAACAAATAAAATTTTCTTTAATATAAACATTTATTAGACTTTTATAAAAAATATTGTTTGTTAAACTTTCGTTTGTTTAAAATTTTTCTTTTTATTCTTACGGAACTAAGACATAAGATATTCACAAGGTATTGTTTATAATACTGTTTATATTCTGTTTATAACAAATTATCAATATGTAAAAAAATTAATTGTGTATAACATACTTACTTATTAACATATTTATTCACACGAGTTTTTTTACGGAAATTGCAAAGTTTATGAGTTTTCCACATAATCCACAACACCTAATACTAATAATACTATAATTATTAATATATATATAAAGGAGAGAGTTCAATGAAATTTACTTGTGAAAAAGAAAAAATTATTAAAGCTATTAATTCCGTAGTAAAAGGAGTTGCTAGTAAAACAACAATGCCTATATTAGAAGGTATACTTATTCAAACAAATGATAAAGAAATAAAATTAACTACATATGATTTAGAAATAGGTATAGAATATGTTATGGAATGTGATGTAGAAGAACAAGGTAGTACAGTTGTAAATGCTATAATGTTTAGTGAAATAATAAGAAAATTACCTAATACTAATATAGAAATAGTTTTGAATGAAAATAATTTATTAGTAATTGAATGTGAAGGTTCTTTATATAAATTAGCAACAATGAATCCTGAAGAATTTCCAGAATTACCTAAAATAGATATAGAAAATTCTATAGAAATAGAACAAAATGTTTTAAAAGATATGATTAGAAAAACTATATTTGC
>CAZTHC010000034.1:0-10973 GCA_964613425.1 uncultured Lachnospiraceae bacterium | reverse complement strand
CAACTTGAAGTGTATCTATTTTATTTTTCTTTATTTTTTTTGAGATTACTACATCGCCTCTTCTAAATGCTGATACCATACTATTTGACATTACCGCTACCGGTTTATATGGTTGTAATCCTGCGATAAATGTTATTAAGATAAGTGCTACCACTAAAGTTGGAACTAATCTATATGGGCTCATCTTTTTTATATCTCTTCTAGAAAATCTACTTACTTTAATAGTATGTTCGTAATTTACAACTAAGAAAATTGCAAGCACCAAAATAGATTCTGCCAATGTAGATAAAAACCAATCTAAGTCTGGAAATATTGGTAAAAATAAAGCTATCAAATTTGTTGGTATTACAAACGCATAATTTATTTTATTTCCACCTATACTGCATAAATATGTTGACAAACAACTTATTATTATTTGTACAAATACAACTGAAGATAAATATTTAAATATTGTTTCTCCATTTACAAAATTATTAAAAAAATTTGAATAATTAATTCTAAGTATAGCAAATAATATTGTAACAATTGCATATACTACTATATTTTGCGTTGAGTTAATAAGTTTTGACCTAACATATTCCTGTAATATTATTACTAAAAATATGAAAAATATATTTTTTATTATATTTATTATGTCGTTTGCAAGTGGATTAGTATTATATCCATATACTAATCCTGCTAAGCAATAAATTATATAATAAATTATTAATATAATGCATATTGTTTGTATTTTATCCTTGTTTCCTTTAAATCGTGCATGTTCACCTTGCATTGAAACAGATGCTATAACTATTACTATCCAAATACATACATTAACTATTTTACCATAATCTTCAAAATAGTTTGGAATAATAAAAATAGTTAGTAGCATTGAAATTATTATAAGTATATATATTATTGTATTACTTGCTTTTTTCATTTTCCCACCTTTTGCATTTGTTTATATTTTTTGAAGTAGCGGTTTATAAAGATGTCCACCTCTATGTGTTCTACAAATCAATTTGTTATTGTGCTGTTAAATTTGTCGCAATTGGAGTATATCCTGAAACAGAAATTGCCATAATAATTCCAACATCTGTCCTTTTCTGTCCTGGTGCAATTGAACCATTCCATGACAAATTAGTAAAAGTATATGTGTTTCCACTTTTTGTATATGATGCTCCCCAAGCTTGATTAACTTGTGAACCTGTTGGTAAAGTTACTGAAAATCCCCAAGAACTTATCGCACTATTTGAAACGTTTTCGATATTTACTGTATATTGTGCAATGTCTAAATCACCCTGCGTCCAACCTCCAGATTTTGAAAATTCTACCGCAATTGTATCTGATTGTACTGTTGCAGATAAAACTGTAATTGAAGATGTTGCAGAATAGTCATTAACTGATGCTGTTATTGTTGCTGTACCTGGTGAAACTGCTGTTACATTTCCTTGTGTATCCACTCTAGCTACAGAAGTATTACTACTTGTCCAGCTAATAGTTCCTACAGCATTTATTGGTGTCATCATTGCTAGTATTCCTGTAGTATTTCCTACATAAATTTCTGCACTTGTTGGTGATACTGATATTCCTGCTGGTTCTGGTGGATCTTCTGGATTGTTTGGATCTTCTGGTATTGGCATATTTATTCCATTTAATGATAATGCTGTATATTTAAAATTTGAATTTGTTGATGCCAGTTGAATTTCAAAACTAGTTGTTTTTCCTGGTTGAATATTTTTATTGTAAGACATATTTGTACATATCAATACACCGTCTTGTAAATCGAATTCTGCATTACTGCCGCTATTAGTTGAAACCTCACCACTTGGAAAACCGACTCTAACTTCCCAACCACTTATTTTTTGATTTGAAGTATTAGTTATTACACCACTATATTGATAATGATATACTCCTCCACTTTCCCATGTTTGAGACAATGTTAACTCTACAATTCCTACTCCGTTGTATTGTGTTTGTCCAGTTATTATTCTAGCTGTTCCTGAAATATTTAATTGTGATGAAAGTAATGAATATCCTATACCTATAAAAGCAGTTAAGCATAAAAAAATTATAACTAAAACTTTAGTTGAAAATAGAAATTGTTTTTTGCTTTTTAACTGTCTTTTTTTTTTCATTTTTCCTCCATGAATTCCTTATATAATGTATTTTTTGTTATGTTTGGCTTTATATACATTACTTTAATATAATTTATATTTAATAAATTATATTAAAATAATATTGCTGTGGTTGGGCTTCTTCTGCCCAACCACAAAAAAGGGCAAATCTTAATTGTCCTTTTTTAATTTAAAATTTAGTGTGCTTGGCTATATGGTAATGTGATTGTTGCTGTTTTTGTTGTAGTTGTTGGTATTGTTGTATCTGTTCTAGCCCATTCAACTGTAACATTATATACTTTTGTTGCTCCAGCATTTAATGCATCATCTTTTGCAGCATCTATAGAATATGTTACTGATGTAGGAGCAGCAGCATTAGCTTCTGTTATTCCACCAATATCTCCTAATATTGCATCAATGTTTCCTTCGTTTTTAACTGTTACTTGATATGTTGCTGTTGCACCTGGGTAAGCTAAATCAACAGAAAATGTTGCTGTTTCATCTGTGTATGCTAAAGTTCCATTTGTTGTAGCACCTGTTAAAGTACCTTCTTCAATTCCTGTAATTTTAACATCCCAGTCAGCTGTAACATTTGCTGTTCCATTGATTGTTAATGCTTGTGATAATGCAGCATAACCAATAGCCATACCAAATACTGCAATTACCAATACGATTAATAGTAAATTTTTGTTTTTCTTTTTCATTTTTAATGAATCCTCCTTTGTAATTTTGATTTCTACTTAAATATAGCACAATAATTTTATAATTCAACTATTTTCGATATTTTTTAACAAAACTGTAATTGTTTCGTAATTTTTTTGTAACATTTGTAAAAAAATTATTTTTTTCATTAATTCTCAATAAGCTATTTCTAAAAAATCAACGAAATAAACAAAAAAATAACTAGACCAAATCTTTATTTAGCCTAGCTATCTTTTAAAATTTATATTAGATTAACACACTTTTTTAATTGAAAATTTGTCTTGAATATACTTATTGCTTGTAAATTCTTCTATATCACATGTTCCTAATTCATTTATTTGTTCAAACAAATCTTCAAATTTCTTAGTTAATTCACAATTGTATTTATTTTGATTATTAAACATTGTTATATTTTCTTCTGTTGGCTCATTGGCCATTTTTAAGTAGTAATATTTTGAAGTTTTATCTTGTAATAATTTAACATCTTCATATTTTTTTATTAGATTATATACAGTTTGTTGTGTTACTTCTATTTCTGCCTTTAATTCTTCAACTTCTTTTTCTATGTCTTTTTCTTTTAATATATCTTTGTTAATTTCATCTTCATTTACAAATATATGTGATGTTACAAAAAAACCTTTCATATATTACACTCCCTTTATTTTATTTTTTCCCGACCACATTTTTATTTTAACACACTTTACATAATATGTCAATATAATTGTATTTTTTGCACTATTTTCTAATTAAATATTCCATTTTTCGAATTATTATGATAAAATATTTTTAATTTTAAGGAGGTTCGTCTTATGGATTTTAAAAAATGCTTACGTTGTGGTTGCTTTTTTGTTTCAAATGATAATGTTTGTTGCAATTGTGCTCCAAAAGATAAATTTGAAATTTCAAAATTAAAAAATTATTTTGATGCTAATGGGAATTATAATTCTATAGAAGAATTGTCTGTTAATACTGGTATAACCATAAATAATTTAAACAGGTTTATTAGTGGTGAAAATCTTCCTAAGGAAACATTATAGATATTTATTTTACATATTAAAAGAGCTCTAATTCCTTTAGAGTTCTTTTTTAGTACAAAAGTATTTTATATTCCCTCTAGTCCATCTTTCAAATTATATACATTTTTATATCCCATTTTGTTCAATATGTTTTTTGCTTTTTTACTTCGTATTCCACTTTTGCAATACAATATTATTATTCTATTTTTGTCTGGTACAAAATCTTTTATTTTATTTATTTCGTAATTTGGTATTAATACTGCTCCTGCTAAATGTCCTTCATTAAATTCTTGCTCACTTCTAACATCTATTAAAGCTGCATTTTCTTTTTTCATAATTTCCTTTAGTTCACAAATATCAATTTCTTCTGTTGTGCGTGTTTTATAAATTAATTTTATTATTCTGTTTAAAATTTTTTCTATTTTAATCACCTTCTGCCTGTTAATAATTATGTATTAATATACTTACAATCTATCTATGAGATGTTTCGACTTCACTTCGTTTTGCTCAACAAGACATAAAAATGTAGTTTTCATAAAAAATATTTATCCCCACTGGGCGTATACCATACGTCCCTATAATTTGCAATATATTTTCCTTCGTGGGCAACTACTAGGCTTGCCCATACATTTTTTTATGAATATAATGATCACATTTTTCTTTACCCATAAAATAAAAATAGTACCTAATATTATTATATTAGATACTATTTTTTTAGTTACTTTTATTTATTACTTTATTAATTGTTTTGCTAACGTTTTTGTTATTAAGAAATTATATATTCCAATTAAAATTCCTGACCAGAACATAACCATTCCTATGCTTGAAAGTGGTATCCATTTTATAAAACACAAAACTATTGCTATTGCCCAAATAGCAGCTGTATATATGTAGAATTTTACTAATTTATTATTAACTTGTTCTGAATTTTCGCAATCAAATATTCTTTTAGTTAAAACATAATTTATTAAGTAAACAACATATATTGCAATTATTCCTTCTAATGTTAAAATTACATTTGTATATCTTAATGCTAGCAGTACTATTGCTATAAATCCTATTGAACTTAGAATAATGAATATTCCTTTTGTTTTTTGTTTAATTATTTCATATATTAGTGTAACTGCTACTATTCCTGCAGCAACTGATAATAATACTTTTATGAAATTATCATCCATTTTATTTTTAATAACTTCTTCACTATCATTTTTATATTCTAATCTAATTTCCCCACTGTTTAATACTGCACTTATTTTACTTGCCTCTTTAATATATTCTGATAAAGTTTCTTGGTTTGTTGTAGCACTTCCAACTGTTAAAGTTAATTCGCCTGTTTTCATTGTATCTCCAAAATATGTATTTAGGAATTCTTCTCCATTAATTTTTAGTGTTACCTTTTTAATTTCTTCTTCGTCTGTATATTCTACAACTTCTTGTCCTGTTTGTGTATTTGTTGTTGCTTTTGGAACTTGTTTTGTTGTCTTTACATATTTTTGGCTTATTTCTTCTAACTTTTCTTTTCCTTCTTTGTTAAATTCTAGTTTTAGATATACTAGTGTTCCTTCTTCTGCTGTATTATATAAAACACTACTAGATTTAAAATGACTATTATCCATTAAAACAGTATTATCTTCTGAATCTATTATTTGTAATTTTCCGCTTGCAATTAAATCTGAACTAATTTTTTCTGCACCTGTCTCTTCTTTAAACTTTACATTAATATCTCCATTTTCTTTGTTTACGTCTAAAGTATATTCATATATTCCTAAGCCCTTTAATCTTTTCTTTACTATATCTTTAATATTATCATATTCTTTATCATTAATTAAATCTTTGCTAATGATTTCTTCTTTAGTAGTATAGCCATTTGCTTCTGTGTATTCTACACCTTCTTGTTTTTCTTCTACTTTATTTCCATCTTTATCATAAATTACACTTGTAGTAGATAATTTGTAATTTATTTCTCTTTGATTAGAAAATTGCATGCCTAATGTATAGTCTTTAACAACATTTACCATTCTATTTTGTTTTTGTACGTAAATACCTACAAAAGAAATTGTTGATATTAATACTATTAATAATACCATTAATGCAATTATTGTTTTTTTGTTACTTTTCACTTTTGTTACCTCCTATAATAACCTTGTATCATTTATTATTAGCCCAAACCAAATTTTTAAATATTTTGCTGCATATTTACTCATCATTGTTCTTTCCATAAATATTTCAAAATAATCTAGTACTGGACAAATTTTTGTATCTATTGTTAACTTAAGAGTAATTTTTTTATTAATTCCGTCTATTTCTAATGCTGTATCTGTAACTGCATAATTTACCCTATCGTGTTTGTCAAATGTTGATATATTTGTATTTACAACTCTATCTCTATGAACATCAGACTTGTCCGCCAATATTAGTGCAGCCGAAACATCGCTTACTGCTGTACCTGTTTGCTCATCATGGTTTCCTATTGCCATCATTATTTCTGTTCTATCTTTTATGTTCATTCCTAAGTCTTTTAAAATATTATATGCGAGAATTGCTCCAGAATGTGCATGGTCTGTTCTGTTTACACAATTTCCTATATCGTGTAAATAACCTGCAATTTTAGCTAATTCAATTCTTTCTTTATCATAACCTAATGCTTCTAATATTTTTCCAGCCCTTTCAGAGACTATTGTAATATGCCTTATTGAATGTTCTGTATAACCTAAAACATTTAACTGTTGCTGCGCTCCGAACTATTAGTTCTTTAACCTCTTCATTATTTTTTACATCTTCTAAAGTTACCATATACGCCTCCTTAAGTAAAACCTTTTACAATTTTATATTATTATGTAAAAAATATCAACAGTTTTTTGCATTTTTGTTTAATTCAATATGCAATATTCAAACGCACATAACATATTATCATTTAGAAAAAATTATAATTTTATTCTAAATGATAATAGTTTATTTTGCAACACATTTTATGTATAATTTACATTTTAATATACAACCTATTTATGTCGCATATTTAGCCCTACAATTCCCCCTAACATTCCTGCTACGATAGATATTATTATCATTACCGTAGAATACATATTTATTCCAAAGTTTCCACTTACCAAACTTGAAACAATATATATACTTGCTATGTATATTGCTCCTATAATTCCTCCATTTATAAGTCCATTTCTTCTTAATTTTATTAATCCTATTTGACTTCCTAAAAAAATGCTTATTCCTGTTATAGCAATAACTACAGGTTCTATTATATTTTCTGAAAAATTACTAAATGTTAAAAACACAGAAAATATAAAAATTAAAGCTAGTGTTATTATTACAGATACAATATACCCTTTTAATATTCTTATAAAATTATTCTCTTCTTTGCTTATTTCTAGTACTTTATTCATAAAAAAACCTCCTATATAACATTAATATGGTTATATAAAAGGTTTTATTACATAAAAATAAATCCCCCACCTTAGCCGTAAGTTGATAGAATTTTTAAGGACCTGTTTGCACAGGTGGGTGCCATCCTAAATACTCCTGGGCTTCTTATATATTTATATAAGCTTGCACGCCATATTTAGAGATTGTGGCCCCTCTTTGAATTTGTTGGTTCTAAAAATTCAGTCTACACGTACCACGCAGGGAATTTATTTATTGTTCATATATTATCATATCGTATAACTAATATCAATTTCAGTTTTGCTCATATTAAATTATAGTATATTTATTTCTTTAAATTATCTCATTTTATCTTCATTTATTAAACTAAATTGAATACAAATATTATTTGCATATATATTAAAAATATGTTATAATTGATTAAATTGTTGGTTTGTTGGGCCAACTTTTTTTCATTAGGTCATTATAAACGTTTGAATTCATATAGTCTTTATATAATTCTATATTATTTCTTATCTTTTCTGCACAAATATTATATTTTTCTCTATTCATATCTACCACAACATTATTAATATTTAAATATTCTGCTACATATTTTCCATATGGTTCACTGCTATAAAAATGTGTTACATTTATTTCTTTTATTATTTCTTTTAAGTATTTCATTTGAATTTCTATACTGTTTTTATCTAAACCATATTGCTTTGGACTGTTGTATGCTTTTAAGATTTCAACATTTTGATATTTGTTCTTTATCCAGTTTATTTTTGTCTTCATATCTATATTCATAAAATCTGTATCGTACACTACTATATAAAATTTGTCCATATCTTTTAGTGCTGTATCTATTAAATATTCGTGCCCTTTGTGCAATGGTGCAAATTTTCCAATTGTAAATCCTATTTTCATTTTATTCCCCCACGGGTCGTCGGGGACGCCGACCCCTACAATTTATTTTTACCTTAATCAAACGTAAGTAATAATATGGTTTGTGGGCGCATACAATACGCCTCTCATATTGCAATAAATATATAATTTTGTTTGCGGGTCGTCGAGGACGCCGACCCCTACATATTGCAATATATTTTGTTTTACAGTTTGTGGGCAGGTACAGTGCTTTTCTCCCTACAGCTTGTAATAATTTCATACTCTATTTTAGCAAAAAAAGAGTGTTGTACTCTATTAACAACACCTTTTTTTAAGATTATACTAATTCTAAAATTACTCTTTCTGCTGCATCGCCTTTTCTTGGTCCTTCTTTTATAATTCTTGTATATCCACCATTTCTTTTTGCATATTTTTCTGCGATTTCTCCAAATAATTTACCTGGTAGGTCTATTTTATTACCTTCTGAATCTGATACTTTATTTGTTTTTCTCATTATTGTTTTTCTTGCATTTAATCTTGATGGCATATCTTTTTGTCTTTTTTCTGTAGTTTCTTCTTTAACTACTTTTAAATATTCTTTACCATTTTTGCTAGTTGCTTTTTCTGTAACTTTGTTTCCTTTAGCATCTAACTTTGCTTTAACTACTTTAGCATCAACTGTTTCGAAATTGTCTTTTTCTCTTATTGCTAAAGCTATTAATTTTTCAGCAACAGAACTAGTTTCTTTTGCTCTTGCTAATGTTGTTTCTATTCTACCATTTACTAATAAACTAGTAACTTGGTTTTTTATCATTGCTAATCTTTGGTCTGTTGTTTTACCTAGTTTTCTATTTATAGCCAATTTATTTCACCTTCCTTATTTTTTACAATAATTTATTCTTCTTCAAATATAAAATTCAAACCTAATGAACGTAATTTATTAGTTACTTCATCTAATGATTTTTTACCTAAATTTCTTACCTTCATCATTTCACCTTCAGATTTATTTGCTAAATCTTCTACAGTAGATATTCCTGCTCTCTTCAAGCAGTTATATGATCTAACAGATAATTCTAGTTCCTCTATTGGCATTTCTAGAACTTTCTCTTTCTTAGATTCTTCTTTTTCTACCATAACTTGTGTATTTTTTGCTGTTTCTGATAAGTCAATAAATAAATCTAAATGACCTGTCATAACTTTTGCAGCTAAACTTAAAGCTTCATATGGTTTCAAACTACCATCTGTCCAAACTTCAATTGTTAATTTATCATAATCTACAGTTTGACCAACTCTAGTATTCTCTACTGAATAATTAACTTTTTTAACTGGTGTATATATTGAATCTATTGGAAGAACATCTATTGCTTGATTTGGTTTTTTGTTTTTGTCTGCAACATTATATCCTCTTCCTCTATCAACTGTCATTTCTATTTCAAGATGTCCATCTTCTGCAACTGTAGCTATATGTAAGTCTTTATTTAATACTTCTATTGATGAATCTGTTATTATATCTCCTGCTGTAACTTCTCCTTCACCTTTAAAATCTATTTTTATGATTTTTTCTTCATTATCTGTATATTTAAGTCTTACACCTTTTAAGTTAACTATAATTTCTGGTACATCCTCTACTACTCCTGGTACAGTTGAAAATTCATGTACTACTCCTGCAATTTTTACACTTGTTATTGCAGCACCTGGAAGTGATGATAATAGTATTCTTCTTAAAGAATTACCTATTGTCATTCCATATCCACGTTCTAATGGTTCGCAAACAAATTTTGCATAATTTTCTTCTTCATTTGCCTCTACGCATTCAATATTTGGTTTTTCAAATTCAATCATTTTTACCTCCTAATTAAGGTGTGAACACATATTGCTCACTGGTGTGTTGGACTAATATCCATACACTTTTGTAAATAACACCTATAAAAAATATTAATTTATTATTTAGAATATAATTCTACTATTAAGTGTTCTTCTACTGGAAGATCTACATCTTCTCTAGATGCTAATCTTATTACTTTACCAGATATCTTTTCAGCATCTTTTTCTAACCAAGCAGGAACTGGTCTTGTTGCATTCACTTCAACATTTTCCTTTATTATAGCTGTATCTTTTTTGCTTTCTCTTACTGCTATAACATCTCCTTCTTTAACTAAATAAGAAGCTATATCTACTTTATGTCCATTTACTTCAAAATGTCCATGTGTTACAAGTTGTCTCGCTTGTGGTCTTGAACTACCAAATCCTAATCTATAAACTACATTGTCTAATCTACTTTCTAATATTTGTAGTAAATTTTCACCTGTAATTCCTTTTTTGCTTTCAGCAATTTCAAAATATCTTCTGAATTGTTTTTCTCCAACTCCATAGAATGATTTTGTTTTTTGTTTTTCTCTTAATTGAGTACCGTACTCAGAAAGTTTTGTTTTCTTTTGGCCGTGTTGTCCAGGAGCATAATTTCTTCTTGTTATACTACATTTATCTGAATAACATCTTGAACCTTTTAAAAACAACTTTTGCCCTTCTCTACGACAAATACGGCATTGTTCGTCTTTATATCTTGCCATTTAAAATTTACACCTCTTTCATTTTTATTATAATTTAACGATTACACTCTTCTTCTTTTTGGTGGTCTGCATCCATTGTGTGGTATTGGTGTTACGTCTTTTATCATGCTTATTTCTAAACCTGCAGTTTGAAGTGATCTAATTGCAGCTTCACGACCAGTACCTGGTCCTTTTACAAATACTTCTACTGATTTTAAACCGTGTTCCATTGCTGCTTTTGCTGCTGTTTCTGCAACTTCACCTGCTGCAAATGGTGTACTTTTTCTTGAACCTTTAAATCCAAGTTCACCAGCACTTGCCCAAGATATAACATTACCTTGAACATC
>CAZTHC010000033.1:0-11098 GCA_964613425.1 uncultured Lachnospiraceae bacterium | reverse complement strand
GAAGATGCTATGATAAAAGTAACAATGGGACCAGAAAAGAAAACAAAAGTAAGAAGCGAAAAAGAAAATAAACTTGTAGCATATCATGAAGCAGGCCATGCGGTAGTAAGCAGATTTTTACCAACACAAGACTCTGTACATCAGATATCAATAGTACCAAGAGGAATGGCTGGTGGATATACTATGTATAGACCAACAGAAGATAAATCATTTATGTCAAAATCTGAAATGGAAGAAACAATAGTATCTTTATTAGGAGGAAGAGTTGCAGAGCAATTAATATTAAATGATATATCAACAGGGGCAAGCAACGATATAGAAAGAGCTTCTAAAATAGCAAGAGAAATGGTTACAAAATATGGAATGAGTGATAAGATAGGAGCAATAATGTTTGGCTCAGGTCAAGAAGAGGTGTTCTTGGGAAGAGACTTCACACAAACAAGAAATTTCAGTGAAGAAACAGCAGCATTAATAGACGAAGAAGTTAAAAAGATAATAGATGTAGCATATAAAAAAGCACAAGAAATATTATCATATAATTTAGAAAAACTTCATACGGTAGCGCAAATTCTATTAGAAAAAGAGAAAATAGATGGAGAAGAATTTAGTGCAATATTTGGAGAATAAAAATTGGTTTAAAAAAGGGCGAAATATTCGCTCTTTTTTGTTGTGTTGTTCATATTTGCGTCCACAGTGTTATATTACAAATATATGTTTAATTTGTAATATAATTGTAATAAAACTGTTAAAACCTTTATGGCTCTAATAAAATTTAAAATTTACTAAAAAATGTAAAATAAAAAACACAATGCAACCTTACAGCTGCATACGCTACAAACATTGGTAACATAAAAACAAAAATTTGACATTGCCGGATAAATATCATAAAATAAAACCAGAGTTACAAAAGAGAATCAATATCCTACATTACTAGGGCATTGTAAGTTTAAATGAATATGTGGGGGGTACTTATTATGCAAGTTATTAAAAGAGATGGAAGAATAGCTGAATTCAATTTAGAAAGAATTGTAAAAGCTATAATGTTAGCAATGTCACATACGCCAGGTGGAGTAGATATTGATTTAGCAAACAAAATTGCAGCCAGTGTTGAAAAGCAATTAGAAGGAAAAATGCAAACAACAGTATATGAAATTCAAGATGCTGTTGAAAAAAAATTGATGGGTTCTTCTAGAAAAGAAGTTGCTCAAGAATACATTACATACCGCTACAACAGAGATGTAGCAAGAAAATCTAAAACAAAAGATATGTTCCTTGAAATAATAGAAACAAAATCTAATGATGTTACAAGAGAAAATGCCAATATGAATGCAGACACTCCAGCCGGAATGATGATGAAGTTCGCAAGTGAAACAACAAAACCATTTGTTGATGACTTTTTATTATCTCCAGAAGCTAGAAATGCTCATTCACAAGGATATATACACATTCATGATAAAGACTATTATCCAACAAAGAGTTTAACTTGTATACAACACCCTTTAGATAAAATATTGAAAGAAGGTTTTAGAGCAGGACATGGTTCTTCAAGACCTGCAAAAAGAATAGAAACAGCAAGTATAATTGGTTGTATTTCTATGGAAACAGTACAAAACGAAATGCATGGTGGACAAGCTATTCCAGCATTTGACTTTTATCTTGCACCATATGTAAAATTAACATTTGTTGAAGAATTAAAAAAAGTAGAAGAATTATTAGGAAAAAATTTATCACATTTATATACATATCAACCAAAAGAATATTTGAAGAAAGAATTAGATGGACTAAAAGATGAAGAAAGAGACATACAAGCAGCTATAAATGGAACAGTTAACAGAGTTCATCAATCTATGGAAGCATTTATTCATAATATGAACACAATTCACTCAAGAGGTGGAAACCAAGTTGTATTTAGTTCTGTAAACTATGGAACAGATACTTCACCAGAAGGTAGATGCGTAATTAGAGAAATGTTACTATCTACAGAAAGAGGAGTTGGAAATGGAGAAACTCCAATATTCCCAATTCAAATTTGGAAAAAGAAAACAGGAGTAAATTATTTACCAAAAGATACAAACTATGATTTATACAAATTAGCTTGTAGAGTTACATCAAAAAGATTTTTCCCAAATTTCGTAAACTTAGATGCAACATTTAATCAACATGAAAAGTGGGACGCAAAAGATCCAGAAAGATATAAATACGAAGTTGCTACAATGGGTTGTAGAACTAGAGTTTTTGCAGATAGACACGGAGAAAATACTTCTATAGCAAGAGGAAACTTATCATTTACAACAGTAAATATAGTTAAATTAGCAATAGAATCTGCATATGAAGCACAAGAAAAATTAGGAATGAAATTTGAGATAGGTGTTGGAAGCGAACAATTTATGACACCTAAATATACAAAATTAGTTAAAGAAATTTATTTGCAAAAAATTGATGAATATACTTCAATTGCAGCAAGACAACTATATGATAGATATAAATTCCAATGTACAGCAATTGCAAAACAATTCCCTATGTTAATGTCTGGTTTATGGATGGGAAGCGAAAACCTAAAACCAAACGATTCTGTAGAAGAAGTAATAAAACATGGAACATTAGGAATAGGATTTATTGGTTTAGCTGAAGCTTTAGTTGCACTTACAGGAAAACATCACGGAGAATCTGAAGAATCACAAAAATTAGGATTAGAAATAATTCAAAAAATGTGCGATAATTGTGCTAAATTTTCAGAGAAATATGATTTAAATTATTCATTACTTGCAACTCCAGCAGAAGGACTATCTGGAAGATTTACAAAAATAGATAAAAAACAATATGGAACAATTTTAGGAGTAACAGATAAAGATTATTATACAAATAGTAACCATGTTCCAGTTTGGTATAAATGTACAGCACAACACAAAGCACAAATAGAAGCACCATACCATGCTTTAACAGGTGGTGGACATATATTCTATATAGAATTAGATGGAGATGCAACGCATAACCCAGAAAGTGTTGAAGCAGTAGTAGATTTAATGGATAAGTATAATATGGGATATGGTTCAATTAACCATACAAGAAGCAGATGTATGACATGTGGATTTGAAAATGCAGATGCAGAATTAAAAGTATGCCCAATGTGTGGTGGAGATAATATAGATACAATACAAAGAATTACAGGATATTTAGTAGGAACAACTTCTCGTTGGAATAACGGAAAATTAGCAGAGCTACATGACCGTGTAACTCATACAGGAATGGAACAAAAATAATTTAAAAAATTGTAGTACAGGAGGAAGCACTATGAAGGTAGCTGGTTTTTACGATGAAAGTATGTCAAATGGATTAGGATGGAGAGCAGTATTGTTTGTTAGTGGATGTCCACATCACTGTAAAGGATGCCATAACAAAGTTGCACAAGATTTTAACTATGGAGAAGAAATTAACACACAACAATTACTACAAAGGATAAGTGATAATTCAATATTAAAGGGAATTACAATAAGTGGTGGTGAACCACTTTGTCCAGAAAATATTGGCGGAGTACTAAATTTTATAAAAGAAGTAAAAAATATAAGACCAAACTTTAATGTATGGTGTTACACAGGTTATACAATGGAGCAATTACAAGGAAGACAAGATGATACAACAAATAATTGCTTACAAAATATTGATGTTTTAGTAGATGGACAATTTATGGAGGAGAAGAAAAATCCAACATTAAAGTTCAAAGGTTCAGAGAATCAAAGAATAATAGATATGAAAAGCACAATATCAAGTCATCATATAACAGAATTAGCACTATAATTTGCGTATAACCCTTGACAAAATATGGATTCTTAATGTATAATAACAAAGTCTAAAATAAAACGAATTAAGAGTCCCACAGTATGGTTAAGACACTGGAAGGAGGGGAAATATACATGTCAGAAATTAAAGTTAATAATGGAAATATAGAAGATGCCCTAAAAAAATTCAAAAGGCAATGTGCAAGAAATGGGGTATTGCAAGAGGTAAGAAAAAGAGAACACTATGAAAAACCTAGTGTTAGAAGAAAGAAAAAATCAGAGGCAGCAAGAAAAAGAAAGTTTTAATTTAAAAGGAGGGCGTTTATCAATTAATTTTGAAACGCCCTTTTGTTTTTTTGGTAGGTAATAATATTAGCGAATAGTTGCAAATGACTGTAGGGGTCGGCGTCCCCGACGACCCGCAGATAAAATTACAAATAAAATATGTAGGGGCGTGTTGTATACGCCCGCAAATAAAAATAAAGGAGAGATTTATATGTTAAAAGAAAAATTAATGGAAGATTTAAAAATTTCAATGAGAGAAAAAAATACATTAAGAAAAGATGTAATACAAATGGTTAGAGCATCGATTCTTCAAATAGAAAAAGATAAACAAATACAACTAACAGATGATCAAATTATAGAAGTAATGGCAAAAGAAGCTAAAAAGAGAAAAGATTCTTTAGAGGATTATTTAAAAAGTGGAAGAGAAGATTTAATTCAAAAAATACAAGAAGAAATTGCAATTATAAACGAATATTTACCACAACAATTAACAAAAGATGAAATAGCACAAATCGTTAAGCAAATAATCGTAGAAGTTGATGCAAAAGACATGAAGGATATGGGAAAAGTAATGAAGGCAGCAAAAGAAAAAATGGGTGCAACAGCAGATGGAAAAACAATTAATGAAGTTGTAAAAGAATTATTACAATAAGAATATATATATATAATATGGAAATAATAGAAAATGTAATGAAAAGAGATTCTTCGAAAAAGCAATGTAAACTACACTCGGAATGACATTAATATCTATGTACTGAGTAAAGTTCAAATATTAGGTCATGTTGATTAAACGAAGTGAAGTCGAAATATCTCAAATAGGAGGAATATGCAAAATGAATTGTAACGTAGAGGATATAAAGCAAGGAATAAAACTTCATTGTATTAAAAATAATAAATATAAAACCAATTTAATGGTTATAATTTTAACTTTACCTTTACAGAGGGGAACTGTAACTAAAGATGCACTAATTCCAGCTGTTTTACGCAGAGGAACTGTTTCAATGCCAACACAAGAAGAAATAAGCAAACATTTAGAAGATATGTATGGGGCAAGTTTTGATTGCGGTATAGAAAAAATTGGAGATAACCATGTTTTAAAATTCTATATGGAAACTTTAAATGATGAGTATTTACCTAAAAGTGAAGACTTATTAAATAAGGGAATGAACAAACTACTAGAAATAGTTTTTAATCCACTTATAGAAAACAATGCTTTCAAAAAAGAATATATAGAAACAGAAAAAAATAATATAAAACAATTAATAGAAAGCAAAATAGATAATAAAGATGCATATTCATTAAATAGATGCGTGGAGGAAATGTATAAAAACAAAGAGTATGGATTATACAAATATGGATATGTAGAAGATTTACCAGGTATTACAGCAGAAAATTTATATGAGTATTATAAAAGTTTAATTTCAACTTGCAAAATTGATATATTTGTTTCTGGAAATTTTGAAAGTGAAGAATTAAAAAAGGATATATTTAATAATGAATTAATTAAAAATTTAAACGGCAGAGAGCCAAATTATATAACAAATAGCGAAGAAACAGAAATAAAGCAAGAAAAACAAGAAGACATTTTTGAAGAAAAAATGGATGTCACACAAGGTAAAATAGTAATAGGATTAGATATACAGTGTAACGAGCCAGATTCTAGGTATATTGTTGCATTATATAATGTAATACTAGGAGAAAGTGCAACATCAAAAATGTTTCAGAATGTAAGAGAAAAAGCTAGTCTAGCATACACAGCAGGTTCAAGATATGTAAGACAAAAAAATAATATTTATATAAGATGTGGAATTGAAATACCAAATTATGAAAAAGCACTTGAATTAATTAGAAAACAATTAGAAGAAATGGAAAACGGAGTTTTTACAGAAGAAGATATAGAAAATGCAAAAAAATATATTGTATCTGGAGTGAATTCTGTAAAAGATGAGCAAGATTCAGAAATAACATATTATATAGGCCAAGAATTATCTGGAAAAAATACTTCTTTTGAAGAATATATTGAGAAAATTAACAATGTTTCGAGAGAAGATGTAATAAACATGGCAAAACAAATAAAAATAAATACAATTTATTTTTTAAGAGATTAAATCCAAGGAAGGATGAATTTTAAATGCAAATAATAGAAAATTCTAAGGTAAAAGAAAAATTATATATTGAAATTCTTGAAAATGGCTTAACAGTAATGGTTATGCCAAAAAAGAATATTCAAAAAAAATATGTAATGTGGGCTACAAATTATGGTTCAATAGACAATAAATTTATAGTTCCTAACGAAAACGAAATAACAAGTGTTCCAGATGGAGTTGCTCATTTTTTAGAACACAAACTATTTGAACAAGCAAATGGTACAAATAGTTTAGATACTTTAACAGCATTAGGAGTAAATGCAAATGCATATACAACAAATGACTATACAACATATTTATTTGAAAGCACAGACAACTTTTTGCTAGCATTAGACGAATTTATGGATTATGTTCAAAGCCCATATTTTACAGATGAAAATGTAGAGAAAGAAAAAGGGATAATAGGTCAAGAAATAATGATGTATGATGATTATCCAGAATGGTCTGTTTATATAAATGCAATGAAAAACATGTATAGTGTAAATCCTGTAAGAATAGACATAGCAGGAAGTATAGAGTCAATTTCAAAAATAGATAAGAATATTTTATATAAATGCTATAATACATTTTACAACCCAGCAAATATGGTAATGTTTTTTTGCGGAGATTTTGAACCAGAACAAATAATAGAAGAAGCGAAAAAAAGGCAAAAAGATAAAACTGTTTTAGGAAAAATAGAAAGAATATACGGAGAAGAAAAAGAAGAAATTGCTTGTAAAAAAGCAGAGAAGGCAATGTCTGTAAGTATGCCTATATTTGTAATAGGAATAAAAGACAAACCGATTAAAAACGATACAAAAGAAGCGGTTAAAAAGCATATAGCAATAGAAATTTTATTAAATATTTTAATAGGAAAAAGTTCAGAATTATATAAAAAATTATATGATGAAGGACTACTTCAAGCAGAACCAGATTCAGAATACGAGTTCTGCAAAGAATTTGCGCATATATTAATAAGTGGACAATCTAAAGAACCAGAAAAAATATTAGAATACTTACAAAAAACAATAGAAAAAACAAAACAAACTGGAATAAATGAAGAAGATTTCAACAGAATAAAAAATATGATTTATGGAAGTTACGTAAAAGAATATAATAGTATATCAGACATATCAAGAATGTTCGTAACAGACTACTTTAAAGGAATAAACAGCTTCGAATATTTAGAAAATTATGAACAAGTAACAAAAGAATATGCAGAAAAGATATTAAAAGAAACATTTAACGAAGGAAAAACAGTAATATCAATTGTAAAACTACAATAAATGCATACAAAATATATTACTTGCGTTTAGCTAATAAAATGTTGTAAATGTAGTGGCAGGGCTTCAAACATGCCCACATATTAAACATAGAAAAAACACATTGCAAAATGTATGGGGCGGCGTCCTCGACGCCCCATAAAAATTATATATGGAGAGAAAAAATGATTAAATTTCCAGGAATAGGTTTAGAATTCTACATAAACAAAAATTTAATAGATTTTGGTTTTCTAAAAATAACGTGGTATGCAGTTTTTATAGTAACAGCATTTGCTATAGCACTATTAATATTTAAAAAAAGTAACGGCAAATTCAATATTAAATACGATGATATTTTAGACTTAGCAATTTTTGTAATTCCAATATCTATAATAGGTGCACGTTTATATTACTGTGTATTTAATTTAGAATATTACATAAAATATCCTATGAAGATTTTAGATATAACAACAGGAGGACTTGCAATTTATGGAGGAATAATAGCTGGAGCAATTACATGTTTAATATTTTGCAAAAAGAGAAAAATAAATTTGTTAGATGTATTGGACTTTATTGTGCCAGCAATTGCACTTGGACAAGCTATTGGAAGATGGGGAAATTTTATAAACATAGAGGCATATGGAACAGAAACAAGCTTACCTTGGAGAATGGGAATAATAGAAAATGGATTATATAAAGAAGTACATCCTACTTTTTTATATGAATTTATTGCTACATTAGTATTATTCATTGTGTTAATAATTCTACAGAAAAACAGAAAATTTAAAGGTGAAATTACATATGTATACTTAATTGGATATTCTTTTGCAAGATTTTTTATAGAAGGCTTACGAATAGATAGTTTAATGTTATTTAATGTAAGAGTTTCACAAATATTGTCTGCAATAATCTTTGTAATATTTTGTAGCATATTGATATATAATGTCGAAAAAAATAAAAAAAGCTCAAAAGGTGTTACAAAATAAAAAAAAAGGACGTACGAAACACAAGAAAAACAGCACTTACAGCTGTTTTTTTATTGACTTAAATGTAAAAATATGGTATTTTAAATATATAAAAAAAGTAAGGAGTGATGCTATGTGTTAGAACAAAAAATTTGTAGATTAAGAGATGAGCTTAATCAAAGTTTGACAGAAGAAAAAGATTATAAAATAACATATCAATTAAGCATCGAACTAGATGAATTAATAGCAGAATACTATAGGCTAAAGTTAAAGAACAGAAGAATATCTTAATAATAAGTTAATATAATTAACTGTTGGAAAATTATTTCCAACAGTTGTTTTTTGTCTGTCAGTAAAATATTATATGTAAATAAATATATTTCCATTTGAACACATTGCAAACTATATTAAAATTAGGTAAAACAAGAATTATTTTACAGAAAGTATTTACAAACTTAGAAAAAGTAATGTATAATTAAATTATATTAAGTCGAATTGTGTGGTGAAATGGATGAAAAGTAAAAAAATTATTTTAGCTATAATTTTATTAATAACAGTACTTACTATATGTATACCAGTGTTTGCAGGGCAATTAGATCCTCAAGGATATACTCCAACAGTACAGCCAGACCAAACAACTACTAAAATAGGAAAAACAATTATTGGAGTTATTCAAGTGGTTGGTTCTATAGTTTCTGTAATAGCATTAGTAATAATAGGTATTAAATTTTTATTAGGAAGTACTGAAGAAAAAGCACAATACAAAGAAACATTATTACCATATGTAATAGGGTGTATATTAGTATTTGCTTGTTCAAATATAGTGAGTATAATTTATAATATGGTAGGTCCAACTTCAGCAGTAAATAATCCAGGTGGTGGGACTACAACATATAGTACATCTCAAAAAAGTTGTAAATATTGTGGGAAAACATTATTTTATACAGATACAACTTGTTCACAATGTGGTGGACCACAATAAAAATAGTAAAAAAGTTGAAAAAAAAGGAAATATAGTGTATAATGGAATATATAGTTAAAAATGAGGTGAAGTTATGCTAAAAAAATTAAATATAATTTTAATAGTTTTTGTAATAGCATTAACAATAATTTCACCAGTATATGCAACTAGTGAAATTGTATCTGGAGCAGAAAATTTTTTACAAAGAGGTAAAAGCCAAGGTTCAGAATATGCACCAGATGGAACAAAATTTAAAGAAGCAATAGATACTTTATATGGAATTTTGCTAGGAATTGCAACAGTAGTTGCAGTTGCTGTAGGAGCTGTTATAGGAATTAAAATGATGACAGAATCTACAGAAGGAAAAGCAAAGGTGAAGGAAGCTTTGGCACCATTTGTAATAGGTTGCATAGTAGTATTTGGAGCCTTTACAATATGGAAAATAGTAATAGAAATTGGTTACTCACTAGAAGATGCTGGACAAACAGCAAAAATGTTATTTATAACAAGAGCATAAAAATAAAGTTTTTAATATTCTCATTAATATAAAAATGAGGAATTAATATATAAAAAAATAATAAAATAAATATTTAAAAGGAGGAAATTTTATGAAAAAAATGACAAAAATAGCATCAATAGTTTTAGTTGTATTAATGTTAGCTATGATTTCTACAAATGTATTTGCTGTAATGGACCCAGGAACATTACAAGGAACCCCAGGAGAAAATACTGGAAAATTAACAGACTTTGGAAAACAGATAATTGGTATTTTACAAGTAATTGGTTCAATACTATGCGTAGTAGTTCTTGTAATAATAGGTATTAAATACATAATGGGTAGTGCAGAAGAAAAAGCAGAATACAAGAAAACAATGATACCATACATTATAGGTGCAGTATTAGTATTTGCAGCTCCATTCATAGCTGGTTTAGTATACAGTTTTGCAAATAATATTAAATAATGTGATAAACAAAAAAGAACGCGAAAGCGTTCTTTTTTTGTGAGAAAAACTAATTTACAATGCAGCAGCCAAACGCAGGGGTAGCACTTTTCTTTCGAAAACGTGGAGAAAGAAAATGTCCTACCCCGACGAGATTTGGCGGACTATAGTATAGTTGGATTGAATATGTAATTTATTCTATATTACAAATATATTACAATTGTATTAATTTTCGATAATACCTTACAATTATAGGCGAAATCTGTTATAATATATACAGTAAAAATAGGGTTATTATAACCTTTGAAAAATGGAGGTAAACACATGGGTACTTACTATATGCCTAGAAACGTTAAAGGAGAAGGAAAAATACTATTTATATTCTCTGTAAAGGCACTTATATACAGTTGTATATGTGGTGTAGTAGGGTTAATATTTTATTTTATTTTCAGTCTTTTAAATTTGCATATTGTTGGAATTATAATAGTGTTATTATTTGCAGCAATAGGTTTTGCAATAGGAACTTTTAAAGTACCAAATATACCAAGCCTACCATTTACAGAAACTATAGCAGGAGAAAAAATTGACGATATACTTTTAAGAACTTTTAAATTTAAACAAAAAAAGGATAAGTTATATATTTATAGTGTGGAGGAAGAAGAGAATGATTAATACAAAAGAATTATCAAGTATATTGCTAGTAGTATTATTTATATTATTGTTTGTAATTATAATATTGGCTTTTATATAACTAGTAAAAAAGAGTAAAGAAAATAAAAAAC
>CAZTHC010000032.1:0-11224 GCA_964613425.1 uncultured Lachnospiraceae bacterium | reverse complement strand
CATCAATTATATATGCATCTTTACTTATAATATCTTTTTCAATTCTAGAAATAGTATCATTTTGTATTAATATATCAACATTTTCCAAAATAATATCATTGTTTTTATATAAAAGAACAGTACCGTTTTTTATTAAAATATCCATAGTAATTTTCCCTCCTAATTTTAATAATTATACATTAAAAGTTTTTAGTTGTAAAATATTAATTAATATGATTTAATAAGAATATAAATCTATAGAATAATGGAGGTAAAATTATGACAATTCATAATGAAGCAAGTGTTAATGAAATAGCAAAAATAGTGGTAATGCCAGGAGACCCACTAAGAGCAAAATATATAGCAGATAATTATTTAGAAGAAGCAAAACAGGTAAATAAAATTAGAAATATGTTTTGCTATACAGGGAAATATAAAGGAAAAGAAATTTCTGTAATGGCACATGGAATGGGAATTCCAAGTGTCGGAATATATGCATATGAATTATATAAATTTTATAATGTAGAATGCATTATACGAATAGGTTCTTGTGGTGGATATTCAAAAGATTTAGAAATGTTAGATACTGTATTGGTAGATAAAGCATATACAGAAAGTAATTTTGCGTACACATTAAATAATGAAGAATGTAAAGAAGCAGAAGCTTGCAAAGAAATAAATGAAATAATAGAAAAAGTTGCAAAAGATAAAAACATAGCATATAAAAAAGGAAATATATTTTCAAGTGATGTTTTTGATTATTATATGGTAGATAATAAAAAAGTTATGGATAGATTACCACAAGACACAATTGCAGCCGAAATGGAAGCATTTGGATTATTCTATTTAGCAAAAATGTTAAATAAAAAAGCTGCATGTATATTAACAGTAGTAGACTTACATTATAAAGAAGGACAAATATCAGCACAAGAAAGACAAACATCATTAAATAAAATGATAGAATTAGGTTTAGAATCTGCAATTAATATTTAAATTAATGTAATAAAAATATTTAAAGAACACATAATATTATTGGTGATGTTTATGAAAATTTCATGGATAAAATCTGCCAATGATACAAAGAGTTTTAATATTTATAAACTAATGGGATTAGATGTTTTTGAATTGCAAGAATTGGAAAATACAGATAAAACAATAGCAGATTTAGTAAATAAAAACTATGATACTATAGTAGTTTCTAATGAAGTAGCTGGTTTTTCGGAGAATATAATAAAAAAATACAAAAAGAGAAATGATTTAAATATTATAATTGCACCAAGTAAAAGTGAATAACTATGTAAGTTTTGGAAATAATCATATTAAGTGATACTTAAAATATGGAGGGTGTATGAGTGTTGAAAACTTGAAAAACATAGTTGTGTTTAAAAACTTGCCATCAAATATAGTAGAAGAAGCAATTATAATTTTAAAAACAAATAAAAAAGTAAAAAATGTTCAATATACTGAAAAATGTATTAGAAATAAAACAGAAAATGATATAAAAAATCCAAAGGAATATATAGTTAAAGAAGCGGAATCTATTATATCTAATTGCGTTTCTAATATAGAAAATTCAAATAATAAAAAACAAAAGAACTATATTGAATTAGAAAAAAAGTATAAAAAAATTAAGTATTTAGCAATAATCTTAACAGGATTATTAATCTTAAACTTTATGATTAAATAAAAAAGTATATATAAAAATGATGATAAAAAGAATAATATTTCTTTTATAACATATACATTAGACAAGTATATGTTATATAGGAAATATTTTTTTGTTTAAATAGAACATATTTCAAACTGTAGGGGCGTATTGTATACGCCCACAAACAAAAATATAAATTGAAAGGATAATAATTTTATGGAAAGAGTATTAACACCAGATGAAAAGCTAAGAAGAGCTGAAGAGATATACAACAGGAGAAAAAATAATATATCCAGTAGAACATCAGCTACTGTTAGCGTTTCAAACACAAAAGGCAATTATTTGTTAAAAAAAATGGTATTACAAATACTAATATCTTTAGTAATTTATTTAATATATTATTTAATTCAAAATAATAGTTTTATATTTTCAGGAGATGTAATAGGAAAGTCAAAAGAAGTATTATCATACGATATTAATTTTAATGGAATATATTCGAGTATTATGGGTTTTATAGATAATAAGCCAAAAGAAGAGGAAAAAACAGAACAAAAATTAGAAGAAAATTCTGTAGCAGAAGAAATTTCTACTGAAAATAATATACAAGAAAATGCAAATGTACAAAATGAAATTGCAGAAGGTACATTAGCTGCAACTGAGGAAAACATTTATACAGAGGACGTAAGTAGTTATAGTCAAATGCAAATAGATGCTACAGCAATAAAAGAGAAATGCTCAATTATAAGTCCATTATCTGGAACTATAACTTCAAAATATGGAGTTAGAAATCCTACAACATCGACAGTTCCTAAATATCATACAGGAATAGATATTGGTAGAAATACTGGGACTGTTATAAACGCAGCAATGGAAGGAACAGTAACATTAGTTTCATCAGAAGGAGATTACCGGAAATCATATAAAAATAACACAGGATGATGTAATGACATTATATGCACATTGTAATAAAGTTTATGTAAAAGAAGGAGATAAAGTGACACAAGGACAAGAAATAGCGGAAGTAGGAGCAACAGGAAATGTTACAGGCCCACATTTGCATTTTGAAATTAGAAAAGAAGATAGATATGTAGATCCTAGTTTAATAGTAAATTTTGAAGGATAAAAAATATATAATCTGTGCTTGGCTACTGTATTGCAAGAAGTAAGCATATTGCAAACTGTAGGGGTCGGCGTCCTCGACGACCCGAAAAAGATTGATAAAACATATTTCAAACTGTAGGGGCGTATTGCATACGCCCGAAGCATTAAAAAAACAAAAGGAGAAAATATGAGTATTAGAATAGACTTGAAAATATTTGCGTTTGCAGCTATTTTCGCAATTACACATAAAATAGAATTATATGCAATATTAATGTTATTTGCATTAATACATGAATTATCACATTTAATAATTGGATTATTATTTGGATTAAGACCTAAGAAACTGGAAATAAACATATTTGGATTTTCAATAAATTTTGAAGAATACAACAGAAATAAGTTACATATAAAAAAATTATTCATAGCACTTGCTGGTCCAACTATAAATATAGTATTAGCATCTTTATTTGCAATAATAAACATACCAAATAAAGAAACAATAGTATATTCAAACATATTATTAGCAATATTTAATTTAATACCAATATATCCACTAGATGGTGGAAGAATATTAAAAGAAATATTGAAAGTAAAAAAAGTAAAGAGAACAGAGGATATTATAAATAAAGTATCAAATGTAATAGTAATAGCATTAACAGTTATATCAAGTATAACGATTTTACAACTAAAAAACTTAGCAATTGTTTTTATAATAGCATATTTATGGTGGATAGTAATACTAGAAAACAAAAAATATAAATTCAAAAAATTAGCATATGATACAATTAAAAATATAGATATACATGAAAAAATTGCAGAAACACTTGAAAAATAAATATATATATGGTAAAATGTGTCAGTAAAATAGCAATTATATTGCTATTTCCTTACTCAAACCACTTGAGTTTGGGTTATTATCCAGAAGGAGGTGAAAATAATGAACAAATACGAGAGTGTTGTCATTATTAATTCAAATTTAGAGGAACAAGCTGCAAAAGCTTTAATTCAAAAGTTTTCTGATTTAATTAATACTGACGGTAAAGTTGAATCAGTAGACGAATTAGGTAAAAAGAAATTAGCTTATGAAATAAAAAAACAAACAGAAGCATATTACTTTATAATCAATTTCGAAGCAAATCCAACTCTAATTACAGAATTAGAGAGAAATTACAGAATATCAGACGAAGTTCTTAAATTTATAGTAATTAGAAAAGAAGTTTAAAACTAGGGCCTTTAATTAAAGAAAGGTAAGGTGTAACAATGAATAAAGTAATTTTAATGGGAAGATTAACAAAAGATCCAGAAGTTAGATATACACAAACAAATAATACACTTGTTGCAAGTTTTTCTTTAGCAGTAAATAGAAGATTCGCAGCTCAAGGTCAAGAAAGACAAGCAGATTTTATTAATATAGTTGCTTGGAGCAAAACAGGTGAATTTTGTAGTAAATATTTTAAAAAGGGTCAACAAGTAGGAATAATCGGAAGAATTCAAACAAGAAATTGGGAAGATGAAAACAAGGTTAAACACTACATAACAGAAGTAGTTGCTGAAGAAGCATATTTCGCAGATAGTAAAAGAGATGGAGATGCATCTGGTTTTGAAAACACGTTTGGAAGTAATGTTGCAGAAAGCACAGAATTTTCAGTGTCTTCAGATGATGATTTACCATTCTAATCATAGATAAACACAGATTGGGGGGAATAAGAAATGGCAGAAAGAAAAACAAACAATAAAAGAAGAAACAACAATAATATGGACGAAGATTTTAATCCTAAATTTAGAAAAATGAGAAAAAAAGTTTGTGCATTATGTGCTAATAAAGAATTAGTATTAGATTATAAAAATGCAGAACAATTAAAAAAATTCATAAATGATAAAGGAAAAATTTTACCAAGAAGAGCAACAGGAGCTTGCGCAAAACATCAAAGAGATATAACATTAGCAATAAAAAGAGCAAGACACATTGCAATACTTCCATATGCACAAAATTAATAATAAAAAACCGTTATTTGCAAAAGCAAATAGCGGTTTTTTTGTGTGGAGACAAATTCCGTTTGACAAACACTAAAAAAAGTAGTATACTAAGTAACAGTTGTTACCAAGATTTGGTATAAAATGAGATTTATAAATAAAAAATAATGATTCGGAATAGCAATATTATTTTTAGGTGTGAAAGATAATATTAAAAATGTGTGGAACGGAAAATAAGCATACATTTTACATTAAGTATAAGAGAATGAATTGAGAGCGGTATTTTAAAATTCTTTATAAGTGTTATAAAGTGTTAATTAAGCAAAAGTGAATACAGTGATAAACTGTATAATATAAAAATTGCAATACATACTAAAGAAAATAGTAGTCTTATATAAATTGTAAATATATAGTAATTTAATGTTTATATACAAAAATGAATCATTAGTTTAATTTATTAAACTAATTTTTTAATTTGGAGAATTATCATATTAATGCAAATAAATTTTGCGTATGTTAACAAAAAAAGGAGAGAAAAGAATAATGGAAAATACACAAAAAAAGGAAAATGAAATAAAAAAGGATTATAGAAAGAGATATCCTCAAAGACGCCCACAAAAGGCGCCTGTAAAAAAGGAAGAAGAATTTAAATTTAAAAAGAGCAATTTAAAAATAATACCTTTAGGAGGTTTATTAGAAATTGGAAAAAATATAACAGTTTTCGAATATGAAAATGATATTGTAATCGTAGACTGCGGTTTAGCTTTCCCAGAGGATGATATGTTAGGAATTGACTTAGTTATACCTGATATAACATACTTAGAAAAAAATAAAGACAAGATTAGAGGTTTAGTAATAACACATGGCCATGAAGACCATATTGGAGCAATACCATATTTCTTAAAACAAATAGATGTGCCAATATATGCAACAAGGCTAACTGTTGGGTTAATTGAAAACAAATTAGAAGAGCATAAATTGTTAAGAAAAACTAAACTAAATACTGTTATGCAAGGAGAAACAATAACTTTAGGTAATATTAAGGTAGAATTTATTAGAAGTTGTCACAGCATACCAGATGCCGTTATGCTAGCAATTCATACACCTGCTGGTACAGTGGTGCATACAGGAGATTTTAAAGTTGATTACACACCAATAGATGATGAAAAAATGGATTTAGGTAGATTAGCCGAATTAGGAAATAAAGGTGTTTTAGCACTTATGTCTGACAGTACAAATTCTGAAAGAAAAGGATATACAATGTCTGAAAGTACAGTAGGTAAAGAGTTTGATAAATTATTTATTAATTGTACAAAAAGAATTGTTGTTGCAACATTTGCATCTAATGTTCATAGAGTGCAACAAATAGTAAATTCAGCAGTTCAAAATAAGAGAAAAATTGCAGTATGTGGTAGAAGTATGATAAATATGATAGAAACTGCTACAGAGCTTGGTTATATAAAAGTACCAGATAATGTTTTTATAGACATAGATATGATTAAGAATTATACGGATGAACAACTTGTAATAATTACAACAGGAAGCCAGGGAGAGCCAATGTCTGCACTTACAAGAATGGCATCTGGAGATCACAAAAAAGTTGAAATAACACAAAATGACTTAGTAATAATTTCAGCAACTCCAATACCAGGGAATGAAAAATTCGTTTCAAAAGTAATAGATGATTTAATGAAAATAGGTGCAGAAGTTGTATACAGTTCTTTAGCAGACATTCACGTTTCAGGGCATGCTTGCCAGGAAGAACAAAAACTTTTACTTTCACTTGTAAGACCAAAATATTTCTTACCAGTTCATGGCGAATATAGACAATTACAAGCTCATGCTGAAACAGCAAAAAGAGTTGGAGTAGAGCCTGAAAACATATTTATGCTTACAAATGGTAGAGTATTAGAAATTGGAGAAAAAGGTGCAAAATTGACAGGTACAGTTCCATTTGGAAAGGTAATGGTTGATGGATTAGGTGTAGGAGATGTTGGAAATATTGTTTTAAGGGATAGACAACATTTATCACAAGATGGTTTAATAATTATTGTTTTAACAATGGATTCCTCAACAGGAGAAGTTGTAGCTGGTCCAGATGTAATTTCAAGAGGATTTGTTTATGTAAGAGAATCTGAAAATTTAATGGATGAAGTTAAAAAAGTTGTAAGACAAGAGATTGTTAAATGCGAAGAAAAACATATAACAGATTGGGCAAGCATAAAAACAGCATTAAGAGACACTTTACGTGATTATGTATATCAAAAAACAAAAAGAAACCCTATGATTTTACCATTAATAATGGAAATTTAGTTTTATAAGGAGTAGATTTATATGGATTATAAAGATTTAGCAAATTTAATATTTCCAAATGCAAAGGAAATTAGTTATTATGAAGAAAAATACCCTAAAAGAAATTTAAAGGAAGGTGCAATGGTTACAAGGTTTGCACCAAGCCCTACAGGTTATGTACATATTGGAGGATTGTATCAAAGTATAATAGGTAAGACTATTGCGAAACAAACAGAAGGTGTTTTTATATTAAGAATAGAAGACACAGACCAAAAAAGACAAATTGAAAATGGCGTTTCACAAATTGTAAATTCTATTAAAGACTTCAATATAGAATTTGATGAAGGAATGATTAATGAAACAGAGGAAATAGGAAATTATGGACCATATAAACAAAGTGAAAGAAGAGAAATTTACCAAGCATATGCTAAATCTCTAATAGAAAAAGGGTTAGCATACCCATGTTTTGCAACTCCAGAAGAATTAGAAGAAATGAGAGCTAAACAAGAGGCTGCAAAAATAAGACCAGGATATTACGGAGTTTGGGCAAAATATAGAAATTTATCTATAGATGAAGCTATTCAAAAAATACAAAACGGAGAAAACTATATTGTTCGTTTTAAATCTATGGGTAGAGAAGATAGAAAGATTAAACACCATGATTTAATAAAAGGAAATATAGACTTCCCAGAAAATGATCAGGATATAGTTATTATAAAGGCAGATGGCTTACCAACATATCATTTTGCACATGCAGTAGATGACCATTTAATGAGAGTTACACATGTAATTCGTTCAGACGAATGGGTATCTTCAGTGCCACTTCATTTAGAATTGTTTAAAGCCTTAGGTTTTGAACCACCAAAGTATGCGCACACAGCTCCAATAATGAAAGAAGAAGATGGGAAAAAGCGTAAAATTAGTAAAAGAAAAGACCCAGAAGCTGCAGTTAGTTATTACCACGAAGAAGGAATACCAGCAAAAGCTTTATATGAGTATTTATTAAATATAGCTAATTCAAGTTTTGAAAATTGGAGAAGAGCAAATGCTAATGCAGATATTTCAGAGTTTAAATTTGAAATAAATAAGATGAATGTTAGTGGAGCATTATTTGATATGACAAAGTTACTAGATGTTTCAAAAATTGTAATATCAAAATATACTGCACAAGAAATTTATGAGGAAGCCGTAAAGTGGGCAACACGTTATGATGAAGAATTAAAGCAATTATTAGAGAATGATGAAGAATATGCAAAAAAACTTTTAAACATTGAAAGAGGAAATATAAAACCAAGAAAAGATATAGCAAAATGGTCAGATGTAAAAAATACTATTATTTATATGTATGATGAATTTTTTGAAAATGAAAATTATGAATTTCAAAAAATTAATGATATAAATCAAATAAAAGAAATTTTAAATTCTTATATAAATAATTATTTTGATGAAAATGATGATAAAGAGACATGGTTTAATAAAATGAAAGATTTAGCAGAAGAATGTGGATGCGCTAGAGAAGTAAAGCAATATACAGAAAATCCAGATGCATATAAAGGACATGTCGGAGATATTAGTATGGTTTTAAGAGTTGCAATTACAGGAAGGCAAAATACACCAGACTTATATGAAATTATGCAAATACTAGGAAAAGAAAGAATTAGTAATAGAATTCAAAAAATAAAATAGAGAATACTATTATGAAGAGAGGTTATTTTATGGAATATAATGTTGGCGATATTGTAAAGTTTAAAAAGCAGCATCCATGCGGTAGTTATTTATGGGAAATAACAAGAGTTGGAGTAGATTTTAAATTTAAATGCAAACAATGTGAACATATAATAACTATTGAGAGACCAAAAGCATTAAAAATGATTAAAAGTAAGGTTGACTAATGGGTCAGTGAATTGAAAAAATATAAAATTAATATTAAAATATGCTAGACATATAAATATTATTTGTGTTATAACTAAAATGATTTTAAATGGAAGGAAATGTGTAATCGTGATTATTTTACTAGACGCAATGGGTGGAGACAATGCACCCGATGCTACTATTAAAGGGGCAGTTAAAGCTATTCAAAGTATAAAAGCAGAAATATTACTTATAGGAAATGAAAATGTAATCAATTCTAAAGTAAGAGAACTATATGGAAAAGATAATATATCCCAAATTTCTGAAAGATTAAAGATATACAATACTACAGAAACAATAGAAATGGAAGATATTCCAACAATGGCCATAAAACATAAAAAGGACTCTTCTATGGTAGTAGGTTTTAACCTTTTAAAAGAAGGTAAAGGCGATGTGTTTATTTCGGCTGGAAATTCTGGAGCACTTTTAACAGGAGCTACATTACTAGTAGGAAGAATTAAAGGAATAGATAGACCAGCACTTGCAGGAATTTTACCAGCATATAAAAGTAGATTACTATTAATTGATGCAGGTTCAAATACAAATTGCAAACCTATAAACTTATTGCAGTTTGCGCAAATGGCAAGTATATATTTGCATAATACTTTTGGAACAGAAAAACCAAAAATTGGACTTTTAAATATTGGAACTGAAGAAACAAAAGGTAATGAATTGACAAAAGAATCATATAAATTATTAAAAGAGAAATCATCTGAGTTAAATATTAATTTTATTGGAAATATAGAAGGTAGAGATGCTTTTTCTGGAAAAGTTGATGCAATTGTTACAGATGGATTTACAGGAAACATATTTTTAAAAGCTGTAGAAGGCTTAGGAAAATTTGTAAAGAAGTCATTATCAGAAAGCTTAAAGAAAAATATTTTTTCAATAATAGGTTCAATTCCAACATTGCCTGCAATTAAGAGATTTGCAAAAACAGTAGATTATAAAGAATATGGTGGAGCTTTATTTTTAGGAGTTAAAAAACCAGTTGTAAAGGCTCATGGAAGTAGTGATGAAAAACTATTTGAGTTTACAATAAAGCAGGCTGAAAAATTTGTTGAAAATAAAGCTGTAGAAAAAATGATAGAAGAATTTGAAAAAAACAAATAAATCTATTGACAAATTGAAACACATATATTATTGTATGAATATAAATGCAAAAGAGAATTTGAAGGAGGTGAACTTATAAAATGAGTTCAGAAGAAATCTTTGAAAGAGTAAAAGAAATAATTGTAGAACAATTAGGAGTAACAGAAAATTCAGTAACACTAGAAGCATCTTTTATAGATGATTTAGGAGCAGATTCTTTAGATATAGTTGAATTAGTAATGGCTTTAGAAGAAGAATTTGATTTAGAAATACCAGATGCTGATGCTGAAAAAGTAGTAACAGTTAATGATGTAGTAGAATACATAAAAGAAAATGTGTAAGAAGATTTTCTTAATATATTAAACGGGCGAGCTGTTGCTTGTCCGTTTTAATATAAATAGAATATATCACTAGCATTTTAGCTAACATATTGATAAAAAGTTGTAGGGGTCGGCGTCCTCGAAGACCCGTAAAATAAATATTGATGCAGTCATTGCAAACTGTAGTTATATTTACACACGCGAAAATATTATTTATATAAGGAGGGAAAAAAATGGATTTAAGTGAATTTGAAAACGATATTGGATATAATTTTCAAAATAAAGAATTACTAAAACAAGCACTTGTACATACGTCTTATGCACATGAAAATAATACAGAAAGTAATGAAAAGTTAGAATTTTTAGGTGATTCTATTTTAGAATTTATAATAAGTAATTATTTATTTAAGAATTATAATCATTTAAAAGAAGGAGAAATGACTAAAGTTAGAGCTACAGTAGTATGTGAAGAAAGCTTATATTTAGTTGCATTAAAGCATAATTTTAGTGATTTCTTATACTTGGGCAAAAGCGAACTAGCTAATAAAACAAATAAAAAAGTTGCAATTCTAGCAGATGCAGTAGAAGCAGTTATAGCAGCAATATTTTTGGATTCTGGAATAGAAAATGCACAAAGCTTTATAATAGAGAATTTAAAAGTAGCAGTTGAACTTGCAAGTAAAGAGGTAGGAAAAAAAGATTATAAAACAGTTTTGCAAGAAAGACTTCAACAAAATGGAGAGGTTCATATAGAGTATGAAGTAATAAAAGAAATAGGTCCAGACCATGACAAATATTTTGTGGTTCAAGTATCTTGCAACGGAAAGACACTGGCAGAAGGTTCTGGAAAAACAAAAAAATTAGCAGAAATGCAAGCAGCCAAAAGTGCATTAGAGAATAATTTTGA
>CAZTHC010000031.1:3306-12702 GCA_964613425.1 uncultured Lachnospiraceae bacterium | reverse complement strand
CGCGACCTCTGCCTTGGCAAGGCAGCGCTCTATCAACTGAGCTATTCCCGCATTTTTTGAAAGCATTATTATAATAACAAATTCTCCATTAAAAGTCAATAGTAAATGTTTCTATTTTTGCTTGCTAAATATTTTTAATATTTTACCTTATGTGTAGGGGCGTATTGTATACGCCTATTTGTTATAAATTTTCTGTAATATATTATTTGCAAAGTAAGAAATTCGCAATTTCTGATAAATAATCAAATATTCCTTTCTTATTTACATCTTCACTAGCTATTATATCTATTTTCATAATTTCTTCATCCTTAATAATTATGCTTAGTTCTCCAATTTTAGTCCCTTTTTCAACTGGTGCAACAATTTCTTTTTCAACTGTTACAGCAATCTCTATTTCTTTCATATCATTCTTTTTAACAGGATAATACTCAGGCATATTATAATCTAATTCATAATTTACTTTTTCTTTTATTCCCTTAATTACAGATATTTTATTCCTCATCTTATAGCTTAAGAACTCTTTATCAACAATACTTCTTAAATTCATATTTTCATATGTACCATACGTATATTTAATTAATCTTATTGAATCTGCTGTTCTAATTTTTTTTGTATCTGCACCTAATACCACTGTTATAATATTAAATCCGCTTCTGTTTGTTGAAGTTACTAAACATCTTCCTGCACCATTTGTAAATCCAGTTTTTACGCCATTTACGCCTTCTAAATAACCTAATAATTCATTTGTATTATTTAAATTTTTATTATAATTATTTATTTGCACAGAATATGATTTAGTATTTACAATCTCTGAAAATTTTTTATCTTGTAAGGCATAATCTGTAAGCAATGCAAGTTCATATGCTGTTGTATAATGTTCTGGAGCATCTAATCCATGTGGTGTAACAAAATGTGTTTCTTTTAGGTTTAATTCTTCAGCTTTTTTATTCATTAATTCTGCAAATTCTTCAACACTTCCGCCAATATGTTCAGCGATTGCAACAGCAGCATCATTTCCAGAACACAATAAAAGTCCATATAATAAATTATTTAATGTCACTTTATCTCCTGTGTTTAGCTCTAATCTTGAACCTCCGCGTATTCGCAGCCTTCTTTGAAATTTCAACAACTTCATCTAAATTTCCATTTTCTAACGCAATTATGGCAGTCATAATTTTGGTAGTCGATGCCATTGCCCTTTTTTCTTTCATATTTTTTTCATATAATACTTTTTTTGTATTTCTATCTAAAACAACTACAGCTCTTGAATATATTATTGGTTCTGCTGTTGTTTCGTTTGATGTTTCTAATAGTTCCTCTATATTTATATTTTCCACATCTTCATCATATGCTAAAATTAGCACAGGAAAGCATACAATTAATAATAGCATTATTATTAAGAATTTTTTGCACATAAAAAAATCACCTTATTAATTATATTTAATAAGGTGTGGTTTATTCTTGTTTTTTAATTTTATCTGCCTATAAACATTTGCACATAAATTTTTCCGTACTTTGGACTATTTACAACGCCAATACCAGTATAATTGTAGCTATTGCTTAATATATTAGCTTTGTGTCCTTCTGAGCCCATCCATGCATTTACAGCTCCTGTATTTGTTGAATTACCCGCAATATTTTCCCCTGCTGTTTTATAGCTTATTCCAAAATTTTTAATCATATCAAATGGTGAGCCATAAATTGCGGAAGTATGCGAAAAATATGAATTATCTACCATATCTTGTGCTTTTATTCTTGCAACTCTTTGCAACTCTTTATCAACTACTAGTGCCTGTAGGCCTGCGTCTATTCTTTTTTGGTTAATTAAATAGAACACTTCCTCCTCATCGGCTGTTAAGCTTTTTGTTGTATCCGTAGGTTTTTCTGTGCTAGCTTGTGGAGTTGAATTTGGATAAATAGCTTTAATATATTTCGAACTTACAGCTCCTATAAAATCTCCATCTGTTTGTATTACATACCAGTCACCTATTTTGGCAAAAACTCGCACATATTCGTTTTTATAAACTTGTGTTACTATTTTATATCCTGTTGATGGTCCTTGCCTTACATTTAGGGTAGTTGCTGTTACTAATCCTGTTGAAAAGTCTACTGTTTGATAATGTGTCATTCCATATGTTGATATAGATAAAATAATCAATAATATTGCAGCAATAATAATTGATGTCACTATTGTTCTTTTTGAAAAAAATTTAAACATATAAAAAATCTCCTTTATTTTAAATATCTTTAAAATAATAATTCCCAATTTTTTATATGTTTATACAATTTTTAACTACTAAATTTCATCATGTTTCTTTTCTGGTAATAAATACTGTTCTTCTATAGTTTCGTGTGTTTTTTCAATTACCTCTTCTACAGATAAACCATTTCCCATTTCCTCTATAACCTCTTCATATATTCTTCTAAACTCTGTAACGCTTACTTTTGCCTTTCCCGCTTCATATTCCCAATTTGCATTGTCATTTTCTATTGTATCATCAATATTATCTAGTACAGTTTTATTATCTTTTTCAAATTCTGAATTTGCTCTATCAACTTCTTCATTCATTCTAACATTTTTTGTTTTATCCATTACTCTTTTAACATTCATTTTAGTCGGTCTTTGTGTTTCATTTTCTATTGGCTCACCTATATATTCATTTTCTGTTGTTCTCCTAACGTATTCTGTTTCTATTATTCCATATTGCCCAATTCTAACAGAAAGCCCTTCATTTTCTCTTCCCTTTACCTTTGCTAATGCAGATACTTGTTTTTCTTCAACTTCACTACCATCTCTATTTATTGAAGTTACAGTCTTTCCTGTATTAACTCCTTGTGTTGGCACAATAGAATCAATTTTTTCCATTTCTCCATTTGCTTTCATTCCAACAAAAGTAAAAACATCTGTATTTGAACGTATAACTGCTATTTTTTCATACTCCTCTGCTCCTGGAATTATATCTTTTAAACTCTCTGTAGCAGTAACCTTCTTTTGCGTATCTATTGTAGTTTTTGCATTAAATGTTATCTGTTGATTTGCATCCATTTCTACACAATTTAATATTTCATCATTTTCCAATCCTGTTTCATCTGCTATTTCTTCTACTTTTTCTTCTTGTAATTTTTCTTCTTTTTCTTCTAATTCATTTAACGAAATTTGCTCTTCATTTTCTTCAATCTCTTTTATATCTATATTATTCATTAAACTATACTTTGTAGGAATTATTAATTCTAACTCGTCTATTGCAATCATACTATTATCTATATAGTATTCGTATCTTATTGAACCATCTATATCTTTACCTACACGGTAAACTGGTTTTTCCTCATCATTTATTTTTATTGTACCATAATAATATACATCTACTATTTTAGTATTTTCATCAAGACCTTCTTCTCTGTTTGTCCTGAAATCTTGCATTTCTTCTAATAATTCTTTTTCTTCCATAACTCCTCCTCGTAAATTTATTTTTTGTTGGTTGGATTTTCGGGCGTATACAATACGCCCCTACAGATTTACAATATGTTTTTGCATGCATTTTTATTTGTTAAATGATAATTCACATGTTTTATCTTGTAATTTAATTATAAATGTCTTTGAAACTTTATTATCACTATTATAATCTAAATCAGTTATATCAACACTTACAGTGTATAAATCATCAATTGTCTCCACTGTAATATTATCTATTTTATTTCGTGCAAAAAAGTTATTCTCAAAATATTCTCTAAACTGCTCTATTGTTGCGAAGTTATTATTTCTAAACTGTTCATTTAGTAAATTGTATGCCCCATCATAGTTTTTAAAATTTATAAAATTTATAAATCTTTGTACATTATATTCTGCTTTTTCCTCGTTCGTTTTTTTGCTGTATTCTAAGGCATTTAAAACTGTATATTCATCTAATAACACGCTAAAATTCATAACTCCGTTTTCTTTAAATATATAATAATTATCGTTTTTATCTATACAAGTATACTTTCCAGATATTACACTATATTTGTTTAAAGAAATTTCTAATATATTATTATAATTATCGTTTACATACCTTTGAAAATCTTCTAATGTTGTAAACATGCCATTTGCATATTCTTTATCTAACAAGCTATATGCCTCTTCCACATTATTTAAAAGCATATTTTTATATTTTATTAAATATGTTCTTGCCATCTCCTTGTCTGATACTATCTTTTGTTCAAAAGTATTACAATTTTCTTTTACTATACTGTCTACTAATTTAGATTGTGTAATTTGTTCCTCAACAAATTGTTCCTTTGAAATTTCCTCTATTGAAAAAATTTTGAATTTTGAATCTATATTTACTTTTATATAGAATTCGTTTTGGTCTGCAATCTCATCCATTATATCGTCTCTTACAGTTCCCTTTACAAAATAATTAGTAATATTTCCTTTAGTTGCATATTTCATTTCTTCAGCTTCGAAAATCTGCATCATTTCTGGCTTCCAAACCTTTTCAAATACATTGTTTTTAGTTATATTGTTTTCTAATCTGTATTTAATATCTAGAGTGTTATAAACATTTTCACTATTTCCAGAAACTAAATATCCTAAGTATTTATTTACACAACCTGCTACAATATAGAAATTATCTCTATTAGTTACTTTGTACAAGTTTGTACCTTGTTCCTGTATTGTATTTTGATTTTGACCACTAATTTCATTTACTGCATTATCAACACTTGGATTTGTTATATATTGTTCATCCTTTGGAAGCATACTTAATATAGCTATTATTACTATTATAGCTAATATCGCACATATAATAATTGCTAATTTAATATACTTCACTGTTCTTCCTCCAAACTCTATAATAATCCATAAATGGACTTCATATATCTTGTTGCATTATTTACCCATGCTGACCATCTTTCCTTAACCGTACTAATTGCATATGAATCTCCTCTTTCAATTTGTCCTAATTCCACATTGCTAACACCATTATAAATAGTAACAACCCCTTCTGCTACTGTTAAATCTGGTACCCCATAACCTACTAATTCAACTCTTTTTCTACACTCATCTAGCCAACTCTCACTTTCTGTATATCCTTTTATTGTAGCACATACCTTTCTTGCCGCATCTTCAAATCCGCTGAAGCTGGTTGCTGAACCTCCTGTCTCATATCCAAATGGGTTACTATTATTATATGTTCTACTTGAAGTTCCATATCCACTTTCTGTTACAGCAATGCCAAATAAAAACGCTGGATCAATATTGTATTCTGTCGCTATGTCATAGCATTTCTCTGCATTTGCAATAAACACTTTTTCATATCCATCTTTATTTGTTATTCCAGAAATTTCTCCTGCACTATTTCCATCTGGTACCTTATATTTTCTAACAGCTTTAACAAATTGTGTTTTTGTGTACCTTTCGTTAAATAATACGCTAACGCCTTCTGCTCTTGCTCTACCTACCTCATTGCTAACATATTCTAATGGATTTACTCTTTCATAAGTTCCATCCTCTGCATAAATTCTTATTTCAAAGTGTAAATGTGTTCCAGTTCCTCCATTTGAACTTCGTGAATCTCCACTATTTCCCATATATGCAATAATCTGCCCGCGTTTTACACTATCACCTGCTTGTACTTTTATACTTCCTGCGTGTAAATGCCCATATAAAGAAGAAATTTCTCCATGGTTTATTATAATATAATTACCATAGCCTCCATTACTTCCTGAATTTCCTTTATATCTCACATAATTCTGTGTTGCCTTATTTCCTGGATATGTAACTTCTCCCGCAGCAATTGCAATAATAGGTATTAAACCAGGAGTTGTATCTCCAACTGGTGCAATATCAATTCCACCATGTAATTTTCCATTTCTTTCGCCATACTCAGATGTAATTTGTGTTTCGATTGGTGTTCCTGAACCATCTTCTATTCCATCTTCATCTGTTGTAACTTCTCCCCCTATTGGCCACCAATAACCAAAAGGTTCAGTTTCGCCATCTCTTAGTTTGTTATCTCTCATTGTAAGTTTCTCTATAAGATATGCAGCCGCAGCAAGTAAAATAATTATTAGTATGATTACTATAATAGCAATAAAAAAATATAGTTTAACTTTTTTAGGAACCATACTACTTATTGTTGTTTTTATTTTAACCACAGCTGATTTTGTAGTTCTTTTTGCTTTATTTTCTAATGCTTTCCCTGCACTATTAATCCTGTCTAAATCGTCACTACCAAGTTCTTGTTCCTCATCATTGTCATCATCATACATTTTTAATTACTCCTTTCATCATTATTTAAAATGCTTACTTTGTACTCTCCTTTTTCATTAACAACCGCCATACTTATTTCTAATAAATTTTCATCAATTTTTCCTGTTACTAGAATGTTATCTGTTATTTTTATTTTGTAATTATATATTCCTTTATTTATAGTTTTACTTTCAATTTTAAACGTTTTTGAATTTCTAAAATTTTTTTCTACCCAAGTAGTTAAAATTTCTTCATTTTCTTTACATTCTAATGTAAGTAGTGCACTTGCACTACTTACATCTTTTGTATTACAACAATTCAAAAAATCTTGAACAATTTGTTTTGCCGTTTTATTTTCTTTTGATATTGTATTGACTTTTAAATTATCATCTTTTTCTATTTTGTTTTTTGCTAAATAGTTTAATCCTTGCAATCCTCCAATAATAAATGCTGCCATTAATATAACAATTACCATTGTTAAACCATTTTTTGCAAAAAAGCTGCGTATAACTGGACTTTTAGGCATCTTTCGTATATCTCCTAATCATATTCACTTATTTTATCCAAATATTTAAATAATTCCTCTGTATTCTTGTTTCCTATTCTTGATATATAATGGTTTTCATATCCTGTTCTTCTTTCAGCATGTGTAAGAACATCTTGTGTTATATATTTACTTGTTTTAATTGCTGAAATTGCCTTCTTATCTGAAATTTTGAATTCTTTTTGTAATTTAATGCCTTTTCTTATATCCTTTAACTCTGTTACACCAAATCTATTGTATTTAGCAGCTAGTTTCATGCATTTATCTAGATCTTCAGCACTCTTAACTCCTAGTTGTTCTCTGAAATATCTTCTATTTCCCCTATTTTTCATAAACTCTTTTTGTGCTTTTATCTTAGCATAATTCTCAGCTCCGCCATAGCCACCTTCTTTGTATAGTTCAGATAATTTCTTAATCTTGCTATTTGCATTTTCAGTAATTCCAGCTCCTGCTACTGCTCCTGCCATAATTCCAGCTGATGTAAATTTTACTGAATTTCCTACATCACCTGTAGCAATTCCTGCTGCCAAAGCAACACTTCCTAATGTAGCTGCTCCTGCAACCCCAACAATTCTCTTTACGGCATTTTTAGCAATCTCTTCACGATTATCTGCAAAGTTATCTCCTGCTCTATCAAATAACCCTGCAATTCCTTCTCTACGGCTAAAGCTCATATTTAGCTCTTCTTCATTTACATCTGTTTGTTTTGGTGAGTCAAATTCAAATCCAAGATCATACTCTGGTTCACTACTTGCTTGATAAGATGGATCTATTATATTTTGATTTAATGGTTCATAATATATGCCTGTATCATCAAAATCCTCGTTTGCAGTATTTCCTTCAGGTAATCCAGAATATGGTGTAGTATTACCAATATTCTCCGGAGTCCTAATTTGATTATTTACATTCTCCAAATCTTGTTCAAGCATTTCTTTGTCTTTGTCACTTAAGTTTGGATTACCCAATTCTTTTTCTATTTCTGCTTTTCTTGAATTTAAAAACTCTTGTTTTTCGTTATTCTGTCTAAATGCTTCAGATGTGTTTCCATTTGTATTAATAATTTCTCCATTTGGTAATCTACGTGATCTGCCTCTTGCTGTTTGTGCTGTGGAATTACTTCCTCCAGTTTGTTGAAAAGCAGTTCTATCTGTTCCAACTCCAAATGCATCTTCAACTTTCATTTTATCTGAAGGTTGTGTTTTTGTTTTTATTCCTTTATCTCCTGAGCTACTATTATTACCTGAACCTTTACCCTTTTTACCAATTGAGTTGACTGCATTCATGATTAATGCTCCGCCTGTGGCAGCACCAATTGTTCCAAGTGTTCCTGCTTTCTCAAATCCAAACATTTTACGTATAAATTTTTCCGCTGGTAAAATAAATCCTATTGCAACTATTGCAAAAATCAAATTTGTTTTCATTAATTCTTCAGCTGATAATACTAATACTGTATATAAAACTAGATGCACTGGTTGTATTAGCAAATTAAATATGTACTCTCTAAGCCACATATTAAAGGCTTGTGCTTGTCCATCTTTTATTTTATCTAATGGATATGTTAAACATACAAGTGGTGCAATAACAGTTAAAAAGGCTAAGTACAATGACCTTCTCAAATATGTATATGTAAAATAAAATGTATAGCATACCATAACCAAGAATATAATTGTATAACCAAAAAGTGAATTTCCCCAATTACCTTGTGCTCCCTTTATTGCATTATTCATAGTAATATCGCCTTCTGATGTTATCACATTTTCTGTTAATGCTTCTGTTATGGTTTCCGTTATACTTATTGCAAAAGACATAATATAATGTAAAACAAATATCAAACAAAGTGCAACCAACCAATCAATAAGCATTTTTTTATATTTTGCATTTTCTGCAGCTGTACTAGAAATTATTATTCTAATTCCTACATAAATTAAAACCAATAATAATCCTATTATAGCTATATTTCTTATTATAGCATACCATGATGCTATAGTGTTTTTTAATAATTCTGGTGTAGACATTTCTTGTTCTATGTATTCTTCCCTAGCACTTCCACCATTTAGTTGTAAATTATATTTCTTATAGCCTTCTGGTGAGTATGGATCATACAATTTTATAATATGATTTATTTTCTGTGTTGCTAAATCATTTACGGATATGTTCAAAGAATTGTTAACTGACTTTATTGTAATTCCTCCGTGTGTTACATCAATTTTTCCATTAGAGCCAAAAGAATATTCTTTACCATCTATATCAAGTGTAAAATAATTAACTGTATTTAAACCTGTTAATGTAGTTGATTCTCCTGCATTTAACGAAATCGTAGCATCTGCTGATTCTATATCTTTCGAATCAACATTAGCGTCAATATAAGTACCTATAAGTCTTTTCTTTTCTTTTGGAGATATAAAATTAATATCAAATAGAGGAACTTTTCCTGAAATTATTGTTGCTGGTGAATAGAATACATGTGGGTTATCATTATCATCAAAAGCCTTTACAGTTTTCTTAGTACTCTCATCCATATAAAACCAATCTTGTAGAAGTGATATTGCTGTTTTTCCTACTCCAAACAATAATGCACTTACTGGTTTAAATAGCATTCCTCCAGTTGATAAATCATCATTTG
>CAZTHC010000031.1:0-3206 GCA_964613425.1 uncultured Lachnospiraceae bacterium | reverse complement strand
TTGCTCGCACACATTTCGGAACAATAAAACTTACGGATAATACTATTAATATTGCTATTGCTATCTTTTGTACTACATTTTTGTTAGTAAATAATTTCATATATTACCCCTTTCTGTTTACTCTCTACCATTTCTCATTTGCACTAATTTATTTAAGTTTGTTTCCACAAATTCAAATTCTTTTGCTGTTGGTGTAATTTGCAATATTGCTGTATCTCCACCAACTTTTAGTAATCCTTCTCCTTTTAAACAAGTTACTAAGAAACCTGCTTCACCTTCACTTAATTTAAATACTTCTTTTAAGTATTGTATTTCAGATTTATCTTGTGCTAAAAATAATTTTGTATCTGATGATGTTAAAACTGCTTGTGCTTCTGGTTTCTCATAAAAATCCTGGAATCTTTGAGATATAATTGCCAAAGAAACATTTCTTTTTCTTGCACGTCTTGCCATTGTATTTAAAAAGTCTACTGCTTCTGGATATGGAAGTAACATCCATGCCTCATCTACAAGTACTCTTTTTCTTTTAGCTTTTGTTCTATCTTCACTATTTTTCTTAACATATTTTTCCCAAATCCAAGAAAGTAATATTTGTTGTGCGAGTGGCCTTGCAAATCTTTCTTCTAATTGAGATATATCTAAGTTTATAAATGATGCACCATCTAATAATTCAAAAGTAGATTGTCCATCAAAATATGCCATTTGTCCTTCATATTCTCTTATATATTGTTTCATAACTTTTAATAAGTAACTGTAATGGAATTTATAATCTGAGTTATCATTTTCTGCTGCCTTTTTTTGAATTCTTTTATACCAAGAACCAATAGTTGGCATTAATTTTTTATCTCTATATAAGTTTGATGTTCCTCCAAAAACATTATCATAATCTTTATATAAGCTATTTGGATCATTGCTAATTCCTGCTGCTGCATATTCTTCTGCAACAGATTCTGCAATTATTTGTTTTGTAAGTTCGTTTACTTCATCACTTCTCGTGCTACCTCTTGCCATTGTAAGTAATGCTTGTGTAACATCTTCAACTTTATTTTCAACATTTAAAACTGTTCTTTCTTTACCTGTTATTTCGTCTTTAATAACTTCCATTTCTATATCGAACAAATTTATTACTGTTTTTGAGTTTGGGCTAATAACAACATTTATTCCACCTAAACTTTCTGCAACTATAGAATATTCACCTTCTGCATCTAGTGCTAAACTTTCAATTCCCATAAGTACATATGACCTAGAAATTAAAGTTTTCATTGTTACAGATTTACCAGCACCAGACTTTGCAAATATAACCATATTGTAATTTGTTAAAGATGAATGGAAATTGTCAAATAATATTGGCACCCCCGTTTGTTTGTTAAATCCTAGTGGAACACCTGTTGGATGTCCTACATCTGATGTTGTAAATGGGAAAACAGTTCCCATAGATTTTCTATCAAATGTATGTGTTTTCTTAATTTTATCTTCCATTAAAGGTAGATTAGACTTAAATGCTTCCTCTTGAATACCCCATGCACTTTTAATACCTACTAATGATTTAGACATTTCTGTTGATAGTAGTTTTGTAAATTTATCTAAGTCTTTTAAGTTATATGTAAATAATGTAGATACAATTGTTGATTCAAATAATTTGTTGAATCCAGCAGCAATTTCATCTCTTAATTCTTCTGCTTCAGCTCTTTTTTGAGCTAATATTCTTTCTCTGTTTATATTTCCTCTATCTGCTGCAACAATTCTTTCTGTTTCTAGCTCATTAATTACACGGTTCAACTCATTCTGGGATTTTGCTTCTTGTACTGGGTTTATATAAATAGATGTATTTATATCTCCAAACATATACATATCTCTAAACAATTCTGGGAAAGTACACATACGTGGTAAGCTGTGCACAAAAAATGTTCTTGCAAATCTCTTTGTGTTTGAAATTATCTCTAAGTGATCTATATTTGTTGCATCTATTCCAGATGGTGCAATTAATTCTTTTACTGTTTTCTTACGTAGAAAAGAATTTTTTTTCTCTTGAACATTACGCATTGTTTCTAACTCTTCTTGTTGGTTTTGCTTTTTCTTCTTCAAGTTTTTCTACCTCCTCTTCTTTTGTTTTTTTAGTTTTCTTTTTAGAAATTCTCTTTATAGATTCTTCTGCAATATCTTCCCCTATGTATTCTTTATTTTCTTCTAGTAAAACTTGTGCATATTCATCTATCAATGCATCTAATTCTTTTTGTTTGTGCTCAAATTCTTTTTGTTTTTCTGTTTTAACTTCATTTATTATTAATTTTGCTTTTTCTAATGCATCATTTTCTATTCTTGCATCTATTTCCTCCATTTTCTTATCTAAAACATCTTGTGCAGTTGAATATAATTCATCATATCCAGCTTTTATGGCTTTATCTATTCCATATACCTCTGCATCGTCTCTGTTATATGCTACATATAGTAAATCTACAAGTTCTGTTGAATTTAATATTGTTGCATTTATTTCAGATGCAAATAATGTTCTAACTATAGATTGTGCTCTTGTATATAATTCTGAGAATGCTATATTTTTTACTTCTTCTTTATCAAATGCATTGCTTCCTAGCTCTGAAGAATAATATGGAATAATTATATAATATTGTTTATTCAATACATTTTTATTTAAGCTCATTCTTTCTGTGTTAAATATAATATCTTTTCCATATTCATATAAATTTCTTTGTTTTGTTAATTCATAAAATTGTTTTTGCAAATCTTCTGGAGTATATCTGCCAGACCTTACATTTTGCTTATATTCCATTTCAGCTTTATTCAAGTTCATTTCTATTTCTGAAACTTTATCTTTATATGAACTAATACTATCTTCTAGGTTTATTGTTCTTGTTTGAACATATAATTGAATTGGATGTCTTAATGTGTTTAAGAATTGAATAAAGCCTTCTTCTACTGCATTTTTCTCATTTGCAGACATTAAGTCATAATTTATACCTTGGCATTGAATTACCATTAAAAATCTTGAACCATTTTTTTGTATTATCATATTATCTTCTATCGAATCAAATTCCATAAAATTAAAAACAGATTGTTTTGTATAGTTTGAATATTTTGAAACTGTATAGTCATTTGTTTTTACCGGGTTACCTTTAGTAGCAACTTGTTTTTTATTTTCTTTACTCTTTTTTACTAGGTATATAAACGCCAATAATATAATTACAAAC
>CAZTHC010000030.1:0-13722 GCA_964613425.1 uncultured Lachnospiraceae bacterium | reverse complement strand
CCGATGAAAAATTAACAAATATTTTAAATAAATATGAAAAGGATAAAAGTAATTTAATTCAAATATTAAATGAAATTCAAGAAACTTACGGGTACATAGGAACAGATTCACAAAAGGCAATATCAGAATATCTAAATATTCCTATGGCAGAAATATATGGAGTTATAACTTTTTACTCTAGATTTACTTTAAAACCAAAAGGTAAATATAATGTTGCAGTATGTTTAGGAACAGCTTGCTATGTAAAAGGTTCAGAGAAAATTTTAGACAAAGTTAAAGAAATATTGAAAATAGATGTTGGACAAACTACAAAAGATGGTAAGTTTTCTATAGAAGCTACAAGATGTATAGGAGCATGTGGCTTAGCACCTGTATTCACAGTAAATGACGAAGTTCACGGAAAAGCAACTCCTGAATTAGTAGAACAGGTAATTAAAAAATATATGGAGGAAGACTAATGAAAACGTTAGATGAAATTAAAAAAATTAGACAAGAAACTAGAGAGAAATTAGATTTGAGAGTAAATGAAAATTCAAATTCAATTGAAAAACACATTCTAGTATGTGGTGGTACAGGATGTACATCATCAAAATCACCAATTATAATTGAAAATTTAAGAAGATTAATAAAAGAAAACAATATAGAAAATGTAAAAATAATTCAAACAGGATGTTTTGGACTTTGTGCTAAAGGACCAATTGTAATAGTAAGGCCAGAGGATACTTTTTATGCATTAGTAAAACCAGAAGATGCTGAAGACATTATTAATATACATATAAAAGAAGGAAAAATTGTTGAAAGACTATTGTGTAAAGATGTAGACGAATCAGTTGTTAAAAAGCTAGATGAGTTAACATTCTATAAAAAACAAAACAGAATTGCATTAAATAATTGTGGAAAAATTGATCCAGAAAATATAGATGAATATATTGCTTTTGATGGATATAAAGCTCTAGAAAAATGTTTATTTGAAATGAATTCACAAGAAGTAATTGACCTTGTAACAGCTTCTGGCTTAAGAGGACGTGGTGGAGCAGGATTTTTAACAGGAAAAAAATGGAGCTTTACAGCTGCTGCAGAAGGTGACCAAAAGTATGTTGTATGTAATGCAGATGAGGGCGACCCAGGTGCATTTATGGACAGAAGTATATTAGAAGGAACACCACATTCAGTTATAGAAGCTATGATGATTGCAGGATATGCAATTGGAGCAAATAAGGGATACATATATGTAAGAGCAGAATACCCAATAGCAGTTAAGAGATTCCAAAAGGCTATAGACCAAGCAAAAGAATATGGAATATTAGGTACAAATATATGGAATACTAATTTTGAATTTAATTTAGAAGTAAGATTAGGAGCAGGAGCTTTTGTATGTGGTGAAGAAACAGCACTTTTAGAATCTATAGAAGGAAGAAGAGGACAACCAAGATTGAAACCTCCATTCCCAGCTAACAAAGGACTTTGGGGCAAACCAACACTAATTAATAACGTAGAGACATATGCAAATATTCCAACAATAATATTAAAAGGAGCTGAATGGTATGCAAGTATCGGAACAGAAGGCTCTAAAGGAACAAAAGTATTTGCATTAGGTGGAAATGTTAACAATGTAGGTTTAGTTGAAGTACCTATGGGAACAACTCTAAAAGAAATTGTTTTTGATATAGGTGGGGGAATTCCAAACGGAAGAAAATTCAAAGCAGCTCAAACAGGTGGACCTTCAGGTGGATGTATACCAGAAGAACATTTAAATACTCCAATAGATTATGAATCTTTAGGTTCAATAGGTTCAATGATGGGTTCAGGTGGACTAATTGTAATGGACGATTCAAAATGTATGGTGAATTTAGCAAAATTCTATTTAGAATTTACTGTAGATGAATCTTGTGGAAAATGTACACCTTGTAGAATTGGTACAAAAAGAATGTTAGAAATTCTACAAAAAATAGTAGATGGAAAAGGTGAAGAAGGAGATATAGAAAAACTTGAAACATTAGCATTAAACATAAAAAAGGCATCTCTTTGTGGCTTAGGACAAACAGCACCAAATCCAGTATTAAGTACATTAAAATATTTCAGGGATGAATACGAAGCTCATATAAAAGAAAAAAGATGTCCAGCAGGAGAGTGTAAAGCATTATCACATATTAAAATAGATAAAGACAAATGCAAGGGTTGTGGATTGTGCAAAAAGAATTGCCCAGTAGCAGCAATAAAAGGAGAAATTAAATCACCTCATGAAATAGACCCAGCTATTTGTGTAAAATGCGGATTATGTATGAGCAAATGCCCATTTAAGGCAATAAGCAGATAAACAAAAGAAAGGTAGGAAAATTAAAATGGCAGATAAAGTAAATTTAACAATTGATGAAATTAAAGTATCTGTAAATGAAGGAACAACTATATTAGAAGCTGCGAGAAGTGTAGGAATAGATATACCAACTTTATGTTTTTTAAAAGAAATAAATGAAGTTGGAGATTGTAGAATGTGTATAGTAGAAGTTGAAGGACGTAGAGGTTTTGCAACTTCATGTATACAAAAGGTAGAAGAAGGAATGGTAGTCCATACAAATACAAAAGATGTAATGGACGCAAGAAGAGTTGTATTAGACTTAATATTATCTAATCACCACAAAGACTGTTTAACATGCCCACGCTCTGGTAATTGTGAATTACAAGCATTAGCTATTAAATACAATGTACAAGACATTGAATATACAGGAGAACTTGTTGAACATGAAATAGATATAGATTCACCTTCTATAATTAGAGATTTAAATAAATGCGTACTTTGCCGTAGATGTGTTGCAACTTGTAAAAAAGTTCAAAATATAGGTGCAATAGATGTAGCAAATAGAGGATTTAAATCATGCATATCAACTGTAAATAATACAAGTTTAAATAACGTGAACTGTACAAATTGTGGACAATGTATTCAAAGTTGCCCAGTTGGTGCATTAAGAGAAAAAGATAGTACAAAAGATGTTTGGAAAGAATTAAAAAATGATGATAAATTCGTAATTGCACAAGTTGCACCAGCTGTAAGAGTTGCACTTGGAGAAGAATTTGGATTACCAGTAGGAACAGTAGTAACAGGAAAGATGGTAACAGCATTAAGAAAATTAGGATTTAATAATGTTTTTGATACAAACACAGCAGCAGATTTAACAATAATGGAGGAAAGTACAGAATTAATACAGAGGATAAAGGAAAATAAAAACTTACCAATGATTACATCTTGTAGCCCTGGATGGATTAAATATATAGAAATGAATTATCCAGATAATTTAGATAATTTATCAAGTTGTAAATCTCCTCATGAAATGTTTGGAGCATTACTAAAATCATATTATGCAGAAAAAATAGGTGTAGACCCTAAAAAAATGTGCGTAGTTTCTGTTATGCCATGTGTAGCAAAAAAATATGAAAGCAAAAGACCAGAATTGGAAGTTGAAGGAATACGAGATGTAGATTATGTAATAACAACAAGAGAACTTGCAAGAATGATAAAACAAGCAAATATAGACTTTAATAAATTAGAAGATAGCAATTATGATGAACCAATGGGAGAAGCAAGTGGCGCTGGAGCTATATTTGGAACAACTGGTGGAGTTATGGAGGCAGCTTTAAGAACTGTTGCAGAAGTTTTAACAGGAAAAGAATTAGAAGAAATAAAATTTGAAGCAGTACGTGGGGAAAGCGGAATAAAAAGAGCTGTTGTAAACATAGAAAACACACAAGTTAAAGCTGTTGTAGCACATGGACTTGCAAATGCACAAAAGATAATGGAAGAAATAAAAAATGGAAAAGCAGATTATCAATTTGTAGAAATAATGGCATGCCCAGGTGGATGTATAATGGGTGGTGGGCAACCAATTCACTCATCAAAAGAAAAAATGGATATGGATATTAGAAAACTAAGAGCAGAAGCTTTATATTCAATAGATGAAAAATCTAATGTGAGAAAATCACATAAAAATCCAGTAATTGAAAAAGTATATAAAGAATACTTAGAAAAACCAGGAAGTCATAAAGCTCATGAATTATTGCATACTCATTATGAGAAAAAAGAAAAATATAATATAGATTAGGTGAAAAATTTGATTTTTGAAAACATAGTAGGAAATGAAAAAAATAAAAATTTATTAAAAGAAATCATATCTTCTAGGAACATATCACATAGTTATATGTTCCTAGGAAAATCTGGAATAGGTAAATTTCTATTTGCAAAAGAATTTGCAAAAGGAATTCTATGTAAGAATTTAAACGGACCATGCAATGAATGCAAGTCTTGTATTGAATTTGATACATCTAACAATCCAGATTTATTTATAATTGATACAGATGAAAATTCTATTAAAGTTGACCAAATAAGATTAATGATTAATAAAATAATCGAAAAACCTATTATTTCAGAAAGAAAAGTTTATATTATTAATGATGCAGATAAAATGACAACAGAGGCAGCAAATTGTTTATTAAAAACCTTGGAGGAACCACCAGAATATATAACAATTATACTAATTGGCGAAAGTGAAAATATGTTTTTAACTACAGTGCGTTCAAGGTGTACAAAGGTTTATTTTGAAGAAATTTCAAAAAAAGATTTGGAAAGCTATTTTAAATTAAATTGTAAGAACACAGAAATACCAGAAAAGATACTAGAAGCAGCTCAAGGAAGCATTTTAAAAGTACAAGAACTTTTGCAAAACAAAGATATTTATATAATTGTAGATAATATATTTGAAAATATAGAAAATGCAAATATTATAGATGTATTAAATAAAAAAGATTTAATTTTTAAAAACAAGGAAATTGTATTTAATGTGTTAGAATACATAATAAATATATTCTTTAGCAAAATTGCTTCAAACAGTAGTAATAATATAAAATACATTAATGCTATTAACTATGTACAAGAGGCAATAGATAAATTAAAGAAAAATAATAATTACGATATGACAATAGACAATTTATTGTTTAAGATATGTGAAGAGTTTTAAGGTTTTTTTAATAAATAATATATATTATTTATAATATTGTATAGGTAGGTGACAAACAAAAAATATATAACCTGCGTTTACTATTGCAAAAAAACTGTAGGGGTGGGCGTCCCCGACGACCCGCAAATAAGAATTACACAAAAACAAATTACAAATTGTATTGGTCGGTAAAAAAACAAAAACAAATTACAACTGTAGGGGCGTATTGTATACGCCCACAATGATTATGGAGGTAGATTAATATGAATATAAAAGCAAATAAATGCATAAGCTTTATCATTTTAATATTATTTGTTATAACTTTTTATATTAATATTAGTTTATCTTTTAATTTTCACGAATTTGAACATTGCCAAGACGAGCATTGTTCTTTATGTATGTTTATTCAACAAGCGAGTAATTGTATTAAAATGCTTTCAATTATTTTAATGTTATACTTATTTAATTCTATTAACAAAATCACAGAAAAATTAAAAAATAAAGTTGTTAATTGTATGAGCAATACTCCTATAAATAATAAGGTTCAATTTAATGAATAAAATTGGGCGCATATGTTGCGCCTAAAAACATTAAATAAGAATATTATAGGAGGAAAATATGAACTTGAAAAAAGTACTTTTAATAATCGTATTGGTTGTAATACTAGCTTCACTAGTATTAGCAATTATATTCAGTAATACACAAAATACTAAAAAGACTGAAAAAAAGAGTGTTGTAGTTACAAATTTTGCTACGTATGACTTTGTAAGGCAAATTGCTGGAGATACAGTAGATTTGAAATTTTTATTAGGACCGGGAGTAGATTCACATAGCTATGACCCGACAGCCAAAGATATTATAGATATTACAAATGCAGATATGTTTATATATGTTGGTGGAGAAATGGAAGCATGGGCAGAAGAGATTATTCCAACAGTTGAAAGTAATAATTTAGTATGTATTAAAGATTTAGTTAGTTTAATGGAAGAAAAAGAGATAGATGGAGCAGAGGAACATCATGAAGAAGAACATGGGGAACATGAAGAGGTAGAGTATGACGAACATATTTGGACATCACTAGAGAATGCAACAAAAATAATAGCTTCATTAAAAGATAAATTGGTAAATTTGTTACCAGAAAATAATGAAAAGTATACAAAAAATGCGAATGACTACATATTAGAAATAAATAATGTAAAATCAGAAATACAAGGAGTTGTAGACAATAAAGTAAGAAATAGGCTTGTTTTTGGAGATAAAATGCCTATGCAATATTTTATTAGTGAATTCAACTTAGAAGTTAGTGCTGCATTTAGTGGATGCAGTACAGAAACAGAGCCAAGTAGTAGTACAATTGCATATCTAGCAAGTAAAGTAAAAAACGAAAAAATTCCAGTTGTATTATATATAGAACTAAGTAATGGAACAGTGGCAAAGACTATTGCAGAGGAAACTGGAGCAAAAGCTCTACAAATTCAGTCATTACATAATGTGAGCAAACAAGACTTTAATAACGGAGAAACATATGTAACGTTAATGAGAAGAAATATAAATGTTTTAAAAGAAGCATTACAATAAAGATAAGGGATGATATTAATGAGCATTGTAGAAATAAAAAATATGTCTTTTTCATATAATGGAAATATTAAAGTTTTAAATAATATTAATATTAAAATAGAGGAAAAAGATTTCGTTTGCATTGTAGGAGAAAATGGCTCAGGGAAAACAAGTTTGGTAAAATGTATATTAGGTTTGAATGTAGGGTATGAAGGAGAAATATCTTTAAAAGAAAAAGTAGGATATTTACCTCAAATTACAGAAATACAAAACAATTTTCCGGCTTCAATAGAGGAGGTTGTTTTAAGTGGCACAATAGCAAACAACCCAAAGAAAATATGGTATAGCAAGCAAGATAAAGAAAAAGCAATTAGCGTAATGAAGGATTTAGATATATATGAAATAAGAAAGAAATGCTTTAGAGAGCTTTCACGGAGGTCAAAAGCAAAGAGTACTAATTGCTAGAGCTTTATGCATAAATAGTAAAATAATAATATTTGATGAACCAGTAAATGGATTAGATCCTAATATAGCACATCAAATTTATAAATTACTACAAAAGCTTAATAAAGAAAAAAGCATTACAATAATAATGATATCTCATGATATAGATAGAGCATTAGATTATTGCAATAAAGTTATTGAAATTAAAAAGGGCGAAGTTACATATAATGGAGAGCCTTCTAAATATCTTTTAGAAGGGGGGGCTAAGTAATGTTACAAACAATTCAAGAAATGTTGCAATACACATTTATAACAAGAGCAATTATTGTAGGTTGCTTAGTAAGCTTATGTGCAGCTCTTTTAGGTGTAAGTTTAGTTTTAAAAAGATATGCAATGATAGGAGACCGGCTTATCTCATGTAGGTTTTGGAATACTAACAGTAGCAGTTGCATTTGGATGGGCACCATTACCAATAACAATACCATGTGTAGTGTTGTTTGCAATTATTTTATTAAAAATAGGTAATAACAGCAAAATAAAAAGTGATAGTGCAATAGCATTAATTTCAAGCAGTGCATTAGCAATAGGTGTTGCCGTAACTTCATTAACAACAGGGATGAATACAGATGTATGTAATTTTATGTTTGGAAGTATACTTGCAATGAGCAAAAGTGATGTATATTTAAGTATAATAGTTAGCATAATAGTTTCAATTTTATTTATACTATATTATAGAAAATTATTTGTAGTAACATTTGACGAAGACTTTGCAAAAGCAAGCGGACTAAAAGCAAATAGGTACACAAGCTTAATAGCAGTATTAACAGCTGTTACGATAGTAATTGGAATGAGAATGATGGGTACAATGCTTATTAGTAGTATAATTATATTCCCAGCACTAACTTCAATGAGATTGTTTAAATCGTTCAAAAAAGTTGTTGTAAGCTCTGCAATAATAAGTGTTATAGCTTTTTTAATAGGAATATTTTTATCATACATATATAATATAAGTACAGGAGCCACAATTGTTTTAGTAAATTTAGCATTATTTATTATATTTACAATTATAGATAAAATAATTAATGAGTAAAAAATAATTAATACAATTTTATAAATATGGAGGGAAAATATAATGAAAGCAAAAAAAATAATATTAATAATAATCTTAGCAGTTATTGTAGTTGGTGCAATAGTTGGAATAATTCTCTTAGACGCAAGTCAGAAAAAAACAAATGATGAACAAACAACACAAACTGCATCAACAAAGAGCGGAATAGATATAAAAGTAAGAGATAATTATTATATAACACAGCTAAATCAAATATATTATAATAAACAAGAATATAAAGGTAAAACAATTGAGATAGAAGGGTTCCCATTAGAAACAGAGGAATACAAATTTGTTGGTAGATATGGACCAGGATGCTGCAGTGGAGATCAATATGCATATATAGAATATCAATATGATAAAGATATAGAGTTAGAACCAGAAAAAGATTGGATAAAAGTAACAGGAACATTGGAAATAGAAAATGACGGAGGAACAGATTATATATATATAAAAGCTTCTAATATAGAAAAATTAACAACAAGAGGAAAAGATACTGTATCAAACTGATAAATTTGACAAAATGTGTTTAAAAATTGTATAATTAAAATATATTAACTTTAGGAGGACTAGCACATGGAAGAAATATTGAGAATGGCATACTATTTAGCAGAAGGTCATACAATTCAGGAAACAGCACGAGAGTTTCGGTGTAATGAAAAAACAGTACAACGTAAGCTCAAACGATTAAAAGCCATTGACTCAAGGTTATACGAAAAGGCTGTTAGCAAATACCTTAGAGCTGTAAGAGCTGTTTTAGAGCAGAAGACTCCAATAGACCAAGTTTTTAGAAAATTTAAAATTTCAAGGGAAAAATTTTATGAGTATCTTGAAAAAGAGTTGAAAATCGTTGATAAGCAAAAATATGTTATTATAACATATAAGCTGTATCTTTCCAAGCGCTAGTTCAAATAAAAGCACCCCAAAAGTCTAAAATTAGATTTAGGGGTGCTTTTTATTGTATAAAAATTAGAAAAGTAAAAAAATATATTATATATCCAAAATCTTCTTTACTTTATCTATGTCTTCCTGAGTAGCAGGGGGAACGCTTTCAAGCTCGTATTCTTGATCTAATTCTTCCCATTTAAATTTTCCCATATTGTGATAAGGCAACAGTTCTATTTTTTTAACAGTTTTTAGGCTAGAAATAAATTTCTTTAATTCTAAAATATCTTCTGAATTATCTGTAATTCCAGGAACTATTACTTGTCTAATCCAAATAGGAATATTGTTATTACTTAAATATTTTGCAAATTCTAATTCTTTTTCATTAGGTTTACCACAAAGCTCAATACATTTCTCACTATTAATATGCTTTATATCTAAAAGAACTAAATCTGTTAAAGAAAGAAGTTCTTTTATAGTATCGTTTATTACAAACATACCGAGAAGTATCTATTGCAGTATGAAAACCATTAGCTTTTAATTTTTTAAATAAATCTACTAAAAAGCTAGCTTGTAATAAAGGCTCGCCACCTGTAACAGTAACGCCTCCATTAGAAGAAGTTATATAAGGTTCGTATCTAGAAATTAATGATACTAAATCATTAGTAGAAATTCTCTTACCACTATGAGTAGGCCAAGTATCTCTGTTTTGACAATATTTGCATTTTAAAGGACATCCTTGCATAAATATTACAAAACGTATACCTGGACCATCAACAGTTCCAAAGGTTTCAAAAGAATGAATTCTACCTAAAATTTCATCATTTTCGTTTTCCATAAAGAATCACCACTTTACATTTTTTCATGTATTGTTCTATTTATTACATCTAATTGTTGTTCTTTAGTAAGTTTTACAAAATTAACAGCGTATCCTGAAACACGAATAGTAAGTTGTGGGTATTTTTCAGGATGCTTCATAGCATCTTCTAGTAATTGTCTATCAAAAACATTAACATTTATATGATGGCTATCTTGAACAAAATATCCATCTAATAAAGATATTAAATTATTAATTCTACTTGTCTCATCTTTACCTAAAGCTTTTGGAACAATAGAAAAGGTATAAGAAATACCATCTTCTGAATGTGCATAAGGTAATTTCGCAATAGTGTTTAAAACAGCTAATGCTCCGTTTTTATCTCTTCCATGTAGAGGATTTGCTCCAGGTCCAAAAGGTGAACCTGCAGGGCGTCCATCTGGAGTAGCGCCAGTTTTCTTACCATAAACTACATTTGATGTAATTGTAAGAATAGATAAAGTAAGTTTTGAATTTCTATAAGTTCTTTGTTTCTTTAATTTTGACATAAACAATTTAACTACATCAACAGCGATAGAATCAACTTTGTCATCATCATTTCCATATTGAGGATATTCTCCTTCAACTTTATAATCTATAGCAAGACCAGTTTCATCTCTAATAACTTTTACTTTTGCATATTTAATTGCAGATAAAGAATCAGCAACAACAGATAAACCAGCTATTCCACAAGCCATTGTTCTTAAAATGTCTTTGTCATGTAAAGCCATTTCTAAGCTTTCATAGCTATATTTATCATGCATATAGTGAATTATGTTTAATGCATTAACATATACACGAGCAACCCATTCCATTATATTTTCAAATTTTTCCATCACTTCATCATAATCTAAATATTCTGAAGTTATAGGAACAAATTTTGGAGAAATTTGTTTTCCAGAAATTTCATCTCTACCGCCATTTATAGCATATAATAAAGATTTTGCTAAATTACATCTTGCACCAAAAAATTGCATTTGTTTACCAAGACGCATTGCAGAAACACAACATGCTATTCCATAATCATCTCCCCAGTAAGTTCTCATTAAATCATCATTTTCATATTGAATAGATGATGTTTTAATAGAAATATTTGCACAATATTCTTTAAAGTTTTTAGGAAGATTAATAGACCATAATACTGTCATATTTGGTTCTGGTGCTGGTCCTAAATTTGTTAAAGTGTGTAACATTCTAAAAGAATTTTTTGTAACTAAAGTTCTTCCATCTAATCCCATACCACCAATAGATTCTGTAACCCAAATAGGGTCACCACTAAATAACTGATTGTATTCAGGAGTTCTTAAGAATCTAACCATTCTAAGCTTCATAACAAAATGGTCCATTAATTCTTGAACTTCTTCCTCTGTTATAGAGCCATTTTTTAAATCTCTTTCAAAATATATATCTAAGAAGGTAGAAGTTCTACCTAAGCTCATTGCAGCACCATTTTGGTCTTTTATAGCGCCTAAATATCCGAAATATGTCCATTGAACAGCTTCTTTAGAATTTGAAGCTGGTTTTGAAATATCAAGACCATATTTTTGTGCCATTTCTTGTAAGTCTTGAAGAGCTTTTATTTGGTCAGAAATTTCTTCTCTTTCTCTAATTGTATCTTCTAATATATTAGAAACTTCTGTTGATGCAAATTGTTGCTTTTTATCTTCAATTAAAGCTGCAATACCATATAATGCTATTCTTCTATAATCACCAATAATTCTTCCACGACCATACCCATCAGGTAGTCCAGTAATAATATGTGAACTTCTTGCTGCCCTAATTTCAGGCGTATATGCCATAAAAACGCCATCATTATGTGTTCTTCTATAATTATGATAAATATCTTCAATTTTTTCAGATGGAGCCAAGTTACAAGCTTCTAAAGATTTTTCTACTATACGAATTCCACCATTAGGCATAATTGCTCTTTTCAAAGGTTCATCTGTTTGCAAGCCAACTATTTGTTCAAGAGTTTTGTCTATATATCCAGCATTATGGCTAGTAATAGTAGATACATGCTCAGTATCTACAGATAATATTCCATTCATACTGTTTTTTTCTTTTTCATATAAGTCTAAAACTTTATTCCATAGTTTCCTAGTTTTTTCTGTTACAGGCGACAAAAAAGTACCATCTCCAGTATATGGTGTATAGTTTCTTTGAATAAAATTTCTTACGTTTATTTCTGTTTGCCATTCACCACTTTTGAAATTTGTCCATTGTTCAAAATTCATTTTAAATCACCCCTTCATAAAGTATTCTGTTTATCTAAGTAGTGTACCACAATAAACAAAATATATCAATTAAAATATAAACAATTTTCAAAAACCTAATAAAACCATTAAAAATTGTAAAAACCTCAAAAACTACGGAAAGCCTAAAAAAATAACAATATTACAAAAATATTACAAAAATATTACAAAAATATAACGATTTCTATTGACATTTTTCTAAAAATATAATATTCTTAGGACACGGAATAAAACAAAAAAATTGGAGGAATTAACTTTGGCAATAGGTGATATAATCGTTGGAATTGATATAGGCGCATCTAAAGTAAGTACAGTTGTTGGAAAAGTTAATAATTTTAACCAAGTAGAAATTATCGCAACATCTGATTGCAAGTGTTTTGGTATACAAAAAGGTAAAATAATAAACGAAGAAGAGATTGCCTTAGGAATATCAAAAACTGTAAAAGATGTAGAAGAAGAAACTGGATTAAGAATTAATTCTGCGTATGTTACAATACCAGGAAAGTATGTAACAATTGTGCAAAACAGTATAGTAAAAGAAATAAAAGATAAATATGCAGGGGTAACTACAAAAGATGTAACATCTGCAATAATGCAAGTAAAAGACATAGATATGCCAGACAACAAAGTTTTAATAGATATAGTAGTTAGCGAATTTATATTGGATAATGGTCAATTTGTAGAAGACCCAGTAGGAAGTTTAAGTGCAGCATTTACAGTTAATGCCGAAGTAATGATTGCTGACAAAGATTATGTTAAAACATTATCTAATATATTTAGAAAAGCAGGAATAGAGATAGACGGAATAATTCCAAATACATTAGCAGAAAGAAATCTGATATTAGACAGAAATGAATTAACAGACAATATAATGTTATTAGATATAGGAGCTGGAAATACAGATATCGGAGTTTTTGAAGCAGGTAAATTCATTTACACAAATACAATTCCATTAGGTGGAGACAACATTACAAGTGATATAGCATTAGTATTAAATATAACAGAGGAAGAAGCAGATAAATTAAAGAAGCAATATGGATTAGCTTTGAAATCTTTTATAGATAATGATACAGACATAGTATTATCTACATTTAAAGGAGATACAAAACCACATACAATTAAAAGTTCAGAGCTTATAGAAATTATAGAATCTAGAATAGAAGAAATCTTTTCTATAATAAATAAAGATATTACAAGCCAAGGAATAAAACAAAAAATAAATAATGTTATATTAACAGGTCAAGGAATTAGCAATATAAACAAAAGTGATGTAGCAGGAAAGATTATTTTAAATATTCCGGTTAAAATGGCAACAGGTAGATTAATAAGCACAATTAAACCAGTATATAGGTCAAGTTTAGCATTAGTAAGATATATTGCTTCAAAACCTTTTGCAAAAACAGTTTCAAGTAGTATAGATACAAAAAAGAATGAAAATGTTTTTAAAAATGTAATAGAAAAAGTAAAAGAATTTTTCTATTCTTAAGAAATAGTTTTTAATTTTAAAAAAAATATATATAAATTTTTAAGGAGGAATAAACTTTATGATAGAAAACGAAGAAGTAAATTATATGGATGGTACAGCTACAATTAAAGTAATAGGTGTAGGTGGAGCCGGAAACAATGCTGTAAACA
>CAZTHC010000029.1:0-14242 GCA_964613425.1 uncultured Lachnospiraceae bacterium | reverse complement strand
GCTGCAATTTTAATAATTGTAATAATTATTAAAACATTGATGTTTGGAGATACAACTAGTGGTTGGCCATCTTTAGTTTGTATAATATTCTTTGTTAGTGGAGTTCAACTATTCTCTTTGGGAATAATTGGTCAATACTTAGCAAAAACATATTTAGAAGTTAAGAAAAGGCCAGTTTATATAATAAAAGAAACAGAAGAAAACTAGGATAAGGGGAATTTATTTTGAAAGATATATTAAAGTTAATAGCAGAAGAGTTAAATGTAAGGGCTGAACAAGTTGAAAACACAGTAAAATTAATAGATGCAGGAAATACAATACCATTTATAGCTCGTTACAGAAAAGAGGTAACAGGCAATTTAAGTGATGAAGTATTAAGAGATTTATTTGAAAGACTTACATATTTAAGAAATTTAGAAAGCAGAAAAGAAGAAGTTTTAAGATTAATAGATGAACAAGGAAAATTAACAGAAGAAATAAATAAAGAAATAGAAAATGCAGTTACAATGGCTGAACTTGAAGATTTATATAGACCATATAAGCAAAAGAAAAGAACTAGAGCAACAATTGCAAAAGAATGTGGGCTTGAGCCATTAAGTCAAATAATATATTTGCAAAATGAAAAAAGAGATATTTATGAAATTGCAAAAGAATATATTAATGAAGAGAAAAAAGTAACTTCAGCAGAATTAGCAATTGCAGGAGCCTTAGATATAATTGCTGAAAATATTTCAGATGAACCAGCATATAGAAAAATAATTAAAAGTATGTGTTTTAGAGAAGCGATTATTGTTTCAAAAGCTGCAAAAGAAGAAAAATCTGCGTATGAAATGTATTATGACTATAAAGAGCCAATATTAAGAATTCCAAGCCATAGAATACTTGCAATAAATAGAGGAGAAAAGGAAGAATTCTTAAAAGTTAAAATAGAAAAACCAGAAGAAAAAATTATAGAAATTTTAGAAAGTAAAATAATTATAGCTAAAACACAGTTTAGTGAAATGCTTAAAAATACTATATTAGATTCATATAAGAGATTAATAGAGCCTTCAATAGATAGAGAAATTAGAGCAGATTTAACAGAACGTGCAGAAGAAAAAGCAATAAAAGTTTTTGGGCAAAATGCAAAACAATTATTATTGCAACCACCAATTAAGGGAATGAATGTTATTGGTTTTGACCCAGCATATAGAACAGGCTGTAAAATAGCTGTAATAGATGCTACTGGTAAATTACTAGATTATACAACGATATACCCAACAGAGCCACAAAATGATATAGAAGGTTCAAAAAAGGTAATTAAAGGTTTAATTGAAAAATATAATGTAGATATGATAGCAATAGGAAATGGTACAGCGTCTAGGGAAAGTGAAATGTTTGTATCTGATACAATAAAAGAAATAAAACAAAAAGTAGTATATGCAATAGTTAGTGAAGCAGGAGCTTCTGTATATTCAGCATCAAAGCTTGCAACCGAAGAGTATCCAGATATTAATGTTTCAATAAGAGGAGCTATTTCTATAGCAAGAAGATTGCAGGACCCATTAGCAGAATTAGTAAAAATAGATCCAAAATCTATAGGAGTTGGACAATATCAACATGATGTTAATCAGAAAAATTTAACAGAGAGTCTAACTGGCGTTGTAGAAGATGCGGTAAATTCAGTTGGAGTAGATTTAAATACAGCAACACCATCTTTACTTACTTATGTTTCTGGAATAAATAGTTCAATAGCTAAAAATATTGTAAAATATAGAGAAGAAAATGGAATAATAAAAGCAAGAAAAGAATTATTAAAAGTTCCTAAATTAGGAAAATCTGCATTCGAACAATGTGCTGGATTTATTCGTATATTTAATGGAACAAATCCATTAGAAATAACAGCAGTTCACCCAGAGAGCTACGAAATTACAGAAAAGCTTTTAAAACAGCTAGGATATAAAAAAGAAGACTTACTAGAAAAAGACATATTGCAGAAATTAAGAGAAGATCTAAATGAAATAGATATAAAAAAGGTTTCAAAGGATTTGGAAGTTGGAGAGTTAACTTTGAAAGATATAATAGGGGAGTTACAAAAGCCAGGTAGAGACCCAAGAGAAGATTTACCAAAACCTATTTTAAGAAGCGATGTATTGAAATTTGAAGACTTAACAGAAGGAATGGAATTAACAGGTACAGTAAGAAATGTAATAGATTTTGGTGCATTTGTAGATATTGGAGTAAAACATGATGGATTAGTACATATTTCACAAATGGCGGATAAATACATAAAAAGCCCATCTGAAGTAGTTTCAGTAGGTGATATTGTAAAAGTAAAGGTAATAGGCATAGATAAAGAAAAACAAAAAGTAAGTTTAACAATGAAAATACAAAAAATTATGTAAACGGTTGACTAATTTGCTAGAAAGAGATATAATAATTACACCAATTTTAGAAAGGGTGCTTTATACGAAAAATGACAAAAAACAGCGGGAGACACAGCAAAAAAATCTAAAAAAGCAGGCAAGACAGCAAAAGTATAAGCACGACCCAGCAAAATGGGAAGATAAAAAGTCAAAAAAGAAAAAGATGTAGACTGAAAAAGTAAAAGGTTTCACAAATGTGAGGCCTTTTTGCTTTAATATTAAATTAAATTAGTGCTAATTAGTTGAAAAAAACAATAAAGTTTAATATAATATACAAAGGTTATAAGAATGAATAGGTAGGCGTTTATGAAAATAGAAATTGATGGTGCTAATGTAGCATATTTAAAAAAGCGGTGATAGTGAGAGAAAGATATTACTGCTTCATGGTTGGGGTTGTAATAAAGAGATATTTAATAATATTACTAACTGCTTATCAAACTTTATGGAGGTATATTCATTAGATTTACCAGGCTTTGGGGAAAGTGATGAACCAAAGGAAGTTTGGAATGTAGACAGATATGTTGATATGGTTGTTAGCTTTATAGAAAAGTTAGGAATAAAGGAAATATCATTATTAGGACATTCTTTTGGTGGAAGAATTATTATTAAATTGGTAAATAGAAAAAATTTAAACTTTAAAATTAATAAAATAATTTTGGTGGATAGCGCAGGAATAAGGCACGAACTTAAAAAAACTACTAAACAAAAAATATATAAATTTGCATTCCCAATTGTTAAAAAAATATCACCTAAATTATTAAATTATATTAAAACTAAAGTGGGTTCTGAAGATTATAGAAATGCAACACCAATGATGAGAGATATTTTAGTAACAACTATAAATGAAGATTTATCTAGTTTAATTCCAAATATAGAAAATTCAACATTGCTAATATGGGGAGAAAACGATACTGCAACACCATACTGTGATGCAGAGTTTATGAATAAAAATATAAAAGATTCAGGAATTGTAAAAATAAAAAACAGTGGGCATTTTTCATTTTTAGATGAGCCATATTTGGTAAATAAGGTATTAGAGTCATTCTTAAAATAAGATAGAAAGGAATTGGTATATAAATGAACATAGTATTTATAATTTTATATTTAATAATGAATTTTCTATTATTAAAATATAATTTACACATATTCCAATTAAACTATTACATGCCAGATACACAATTGAAATGGACTCTAAAAAATTGGAAAAAATTTTTAATAATATTGTTAATAAATATAATTGCGATTTTTGCAATTAATTCAAGTAATATTGTAATCCAACTAATTGCAGTTCTATTTCAAATAATTACAATATTTTTAGCAATTGAAAAAAATGTAAAAAAGAAAATTGTATATACACAAAGAGTAATAAGAATGTTTATTACAAATTATATAATATTAACAGTTTTAGGAATTATATTTGTTAGAAAGTTTAACATACTTACTAGTGTTTTGCTTAGTATAAGTGCACTTTCTACAATATATGTTATTTTAATAAATTATATAAATAAACCTATTAATATATTAATTAACAAATATTATATAAATGATGCAAAAAAAATATTAAAAAGTATGCCAAATTTGAAAATAATAACAGTAACAGGAAGTTATGGAAAAACAAGTACAAAAAATTATTTATACAAATTATTATCTACAAAATACAATGTGTTGTGTACACCAGGCAATTACAACACACTTTTAGGGATTACAAAAACAATTAGAACTGATTTGAAACCTACACATGAAGTTTTTATATGCGAAGTTGGAATAGATAGAGTAGGGCAAATGGATAAAATAATTAAATTGGTTAAATCTAATTATTCTGTAATTACTGCAGTTGGGCCACAACATTTAGAAACATTTAAAAGTCAAGAAAATATTACAAAATCTAAATTAAAATTATTAGATGGTTTAAAGGAAGATGGAGTTGCATTTTTAAATTTAGATAATGAGTATTTAAAAAATAGCAAAATAAATAAAAAATATATAGGTTATGGAGTTGAAAATAATACAAATAACACATTAAAAATAAGCAGTATTGAATATAATTCAAAAGGAATAGAGTTTGTAGTAAGCGAAAATAATGAGAAATATACATTCAATTCAAAATTATTAGGTGAACACAATTTAGTTAATTTGTTTGGAGCAATTACAATTGCACATTACCTAGAAGTACCTATTAAACAGATAATAAACAGCGTAAAATATATCCAACCTGTTGAGCATAGATTAAACTTAATTCCTGGTTCTGAATATAATTTAATAGATGATTCATATAATTCAAATCCAGTAGGTGCAAATAATGCATTAAAAGTATTAAAGCAAATGTCTGGATTGAGAATATTAATTACGCCTGGTATGGTTGAACTTGGTGAAAAACAATATGAATACAACTATGAATTTGGAATTACTGCTAGTGAATGTGCAGATTACATTATTCTAGTAAATAAAGAACAGACACAACCAATATATGAGGCATTAATGAAAAAAGAGTATTCAAAGGATAATTTATTTGTAGAAGATACATTTAATAAGGCAATTCAAAAAGCGAAAAGCTTAGAAAATGAAGGTAAACCTAAGTATATACTAATAGAAAATGATTTACCAGACAATTATTAGGAGGTATTTAAAATGAAAACAAAAATTGGAGTTATATTTGGTGGAAAAAGTGTTGAACACGAAGTATCTATTATATCTGGATTACAAGCAGTAAAGAACATGGATACAGATAAATATGACATTATACCTATATATTTAACAAAGGATAACAAAATGTATGTAGGAGAACTAGTAGGAGAAGTAAAGAATTATACAAATATAAAGCAGTTAATAAGCAATAGCCAAAGAATAGTAATGATTAGTAATGAAGGAAAAGTAGACTTAGTTAAATATCCTACAAAGAAGTTCGGAAATAATGTTTATGATTCTATAGATGTAGCATTTCCAATAGTTCATGGAACAAATGTAGAGGATGGAACAATTCAAGGATATTTGAAAACATTAAATATTCCATTTGTAGGGTGTGATGTTACATCATCTGCAATTGGAATGGATAAATATGTAATGAAAACAGTATTAAAAGATAACGAAATTCCTGTTTTAGATTGTATAAGAATAAATGATTTTGAATACATAGAAGACAACGAAAAGATAATAGAAAAGGTATTACAAAAATTTGAACTACCAGTAATAATTAAACCAATTAATTTGGGATCTAGCGTAGGAATAAAAGTGGCAAAGAACAAAGAAGAATTAATAGAAGCGGTTGAATACGCATTTAATTTTGCAAAACAAATTTTAATAGAAAAGGCCATAGCAAATTTAAAAGAGATAAATTGTTCAGTTTTAGGAAATATTTGTGAATGCTATGCATCTGAATGTGAAGAACCAATAAGTTCAGGAGAAATTTTAAGTTATGAAGATAAATATACTTCTAACAAAGGAAAAACTGGTTCAAAGGGAATGAGCTCATTGGACAGAAAATTGCCTGCAGATATTTCAGAAGAAATTAAAAAAGATATACAAGATATGGCAATAAATACATTTAAAGCATTAAATTGCAACGGGGTTGTAAGAATAGATTTTATGATAGATTTAGACACAAACAAAATATATGTAAATGAAATAAATACAATACCAGGTTCTTTAGCTTTCTATTTATGGGAAGCAACTGGAACAAAATATAAAGAGATGCTATCTAAATTAATAGAACTATCTTTAATAAGACAAAGAGAAGAAAATAACTTATCTTTTTCATATGATACAAACATATTAGAAGGATTTGTAGGCGGAAGTAAAGGGATAAAAAGATAATAACAATTTAATAAGGAGCAAAAATGAAAAGAAAATTTGCAGATTATCCAACAATGGAAAGAGTTACTGAAAAAGAATATATAAATAGATATGTTAAGGACAAGTACTTTGAAGGTAATGTAGGATTATTAAAAATGTTAAAAGTTTCAGAACCGAAGATTGTAGAAAAAGATGGCGTAAGTTTAGTGATAGCAGATAATAACTACAAATGGTTAGAAATGTATCCAAACGATTATAAAGTAGCTATGACAGTATGTTATAATAGTGAAAATCAAATAATTGAATGGTATTTTGACATTATAAAAGCTACTGGAATTGAAAATGGGATTCCATATGTGGATGATTTATACTTAGATGTTGTAGTACTAAGTGACGGGGCTATTATGGTTTTGGATGAAGATGAATTACAGGAAGCATTAGAAACAAAAGATATAACACAAGAAGACTACGAAATGGCATATAGTATAGCAAATGATTTAATAAGAAGATTAGAAGGAAATATGGAAGAATTAATAAAATTTTCAAATAAATATTTAGAAATATTCAAATAAGAAAGTGAGTTGAATTATTATGGCTAATGAGGATAAAAAAGATTTTAATGAAAGAATGAATAACAGTAAAGATATGCCTAAGATTATTGAACTTGATGAAGAAGCAGCAAAAAAGTGGGGAGGCAAAAAAATGATTATTGCGCCACCACTTTATTATGATGAGATAATGAAGAAGGTTCCAAAAGGAAAATTATTAACTACTGATCAAATAAGAAAATATTTAGCTCAAAAGAATAATGCGGACATAACATGTCCATTAACAGCAGGAATTTTTATAAATATTTGTGCATGGGCTAGTTACCAAAGAACAGAGAATATAACTCCATATTGGAGAACCTTGAAAAGTAACGGAGAATTAAATATTAAGTATCCAGGAGAAATAAAGTTACAAAAGAGATTACTTGAAGAAGAAGGACACAAAATTATTACTAAGGGAACAAAAAACATAAAATATTTTGTAAAAGACTTTGAGAAAGATTTAATTGAATTGTAAATAGTTAAAGAAAAAGACAGTTTGTAAGCTGTCTTTTTTATATAAGATTTAAATATATTATTGTTTCATTAATTTTACTAATCTACTTGTTCCAAGCCTATTAGCGCCTAAACTTAAAAATTTTTCAGCATCTTCAAAACTAGAAATTCCACCAGCAGCTTTAATTTTTAAACTTTCACCGTTAGGTAATTTAAGTAAAGTTTTTTTCATGAAATCAACATCTTCAAAAGTAGCACCATTAGTTGAAAAACCTGTAGAGGTTTTTATAAAATCTGCACTAGAAAGAAGCACTATTTCACACATTTTAGCTATTTCATCTTGCGTTAGTAAACAGGTTTCAATAATAACCTTTAAAATTACTCCGTCAAAAGAGTGGCAAAGGGTAGCTAATTGAGTAATTTCATCTAATACGTAATCAAAATTTTCATCTTTAACCGCACTAATATTTATAACCATATCGATTTCAGAAGCACCATTTTGTATTGCATTTTTTGTTTCAAAAAGTTTTACTTCTGTTGTAGAATAACCATTTGGGAAACCAATTACAGTACATATTTTTATAGAATCATTATAATAATCTTTAACAGCCTTAACAAAATAAGGAGAAATGCATACAGATGCAGTATTATATTTTATAGCATCATCGCATAGAATTTTAATGTTATCCCATGTGGCATCTTGCTTAAGTAAAGTATGGTCAACAGTTTTTAAAATTTCATATTTATCCAAAAAAATCACATCCTTCAAAGCAAGTATATCATACAAAAATAAGACTTACAATTAAAAAATTCTATTTTAATTCTATTTTAAGTTTACTTATTTATAATAATAGTGAAATTGATACGGGAGGGATGATAATGCAGGAAGTATTTAATAGAATCGAAAAAAAATATTTATTAGATAAAGAACTTATGAGGAAGTTGATGGAACTAATAAATGATTATATTGAATTATCAGAATACCCATTTTCTAAAATATGCAGTGTATATTTTGATACCAAGGACAAAGAATTAATAAGAAAGTCTATAGAAAAGCCGTTATACAAAGAAAAAATTCGAATGAGAAGTTACGGAATACCAAGTAAAAAAGATAAAGTGTTTATAGAAATAAAGAAAAAATTTAATGGAATTGTAACCAAAAGAAGAGTATGTATTACATTGAAAGAAGCTAATGAATATCTAGAAAATCATATAATACCAAATACTAATAAACAAATATTTAATGAATTGGATTATTGTTTTAAAAGATATGATTTATATCCAAGTATTTATGTTTCAAGTGAAAGGTGTTCTTATTGTAGCAAAGAAGATAAATCGTTTAGAATAACATTTGATAGTAATATTAAGTGGAGAAACTATGATTTAAGACTAGATAAGGGTGATTATGGAGCTAATTTAATAAATAATGAAACATATTTAATGGAGGTAAAAACAAGTCACAGTATGCCACTTTGGTTTGTTCGAGCTTTATCGCAATTACAAATATACCCAATATCATTTTCAAAATATGGAAAAATATATCAAATCAGTTTAGAAAAAAATTTAAAAATATCATAGGGAAAGAAAGGAAGATGAAAATGTTTGAAAGTATTTTAACAGAAGGGGTAGGAACACTTAATATAGTATCTGCTCTAATTTGCATGGGAACATCAATTATTTTAGGATTAATTATTGCGAGTGTTCATATGTTTACAACTAAGTATAGCAAAAACTTTTTAATTACATTAGCTGTGTTACCAGTTATGGTACAAGTAATAATAATGATGGTAAATGGAAATTTAGGAACATCAGTTGCAGTTTTAGGAGCATTTAGTTTAATAAGGTTTAGAAGTATGCCAGGTAATTCAAGGGAAATTGTAAGCATATTTTTTGCAATGGGAATAGGCTTAGCCGTTGGAATGGGACATTTAGTTTTTGCTTCAACAATAACAGTTTTAGTATCAATAATTTTAATTGTATTATCAAAAAGTAAGTTTGGAGAGAAAGCTATTTGTGAGAAAAAATTGAAAATAACTATACCTGAAAGTCTGGATTACAGCAATGTGTTTGATGATTTGCTTAATAAGTATACAAAGGTAAATGTATTAGAAAAGGTGAAAACAACTAATATGGGAAGTCTATTTGAGCTAACATACAATATTGTTGTAAAAGATGACATTAATGAAAAGGAATTTTTTGATGAGCTAAGATGTAGGAATGGAAACTTAAGTATAAGCTTAATCAGAGAAAATTTTAATGAAAACGAATTGTAAAGGAATGAGTGAATATGTCAAAGAAAAATATAATCTTTATATCTATTATAATTATAATAATTGTATTAACAATTGCAACATTGGTAAGTATTACAATTAGTAATACTTCAAAAGTAAATGAAAACAGTGGTAATCAACAAGTAACTATTTCAGATATAGAATATGATTATGAAGATACAGATATTGAATGGAAGAACAGTGAATATACAGATATTAAACTAAATAATAAAAGCGTAAATATTACTAAAGCAGGTACGTACCATATAACAGGCACTATAGAAGACGGAAACATTATGGTAAATGTTAATAATACAGACTTAGTAAGATTAATTTTGGATAATGTTAGTATTAATTGTAAAGATAGTTCAGCAATAAATGTAGAAAGTGCAAAAAAGGTAATAATTATTACGGCAGAAGATTCTGTTAATACATTAATAGATGGCAGTTCATATTCTACACAAGATGAACCAGATGCAGCACTATTTAGCAAAGATGATTTAGTTATAACTGGGGCTGGAACATTAAATATAACAGGAAATTATTTAGACGGAATTGTAAGTAAGGACAGTTTGGAAATAGTAAATACAACAGTTAATATAAATGCAAATGATGATGGAATAAGAGGAAAGGATTATGTTGGAATAAAAAATAGTAATATCAGTGTTAAAGCAAACAGCGATGGAGTAAAGGCTACAAATGATACTGATGCAGAAAAAGGATATATACAAATAAAAGATTCAAAAATAACTATAGAAGCGGGGGAAGATGGAATTCAAGCAGAAACTGTAGTTAGCATAAATGGTGGAAATTTTGAGATAACTACAGGTGGCGGAAGTCAAAATAGTAGTGTAAAAGAGGAATGGGGAATGTGGTCTAATAAACAAATTGTAAACCCTATGAGTAAGACAACTACTAGTGTAGATGAAACAAGTGCAAAAGGAATAAAAGGAATTTCTCAAATAATAATAGAAGATGGAACATTTACTATTGATTCTTCAGATGATTCGATACATTCAAATGGTATTATAAAAATAAATGGAGGAGTATTTGAAATATCCTCAGGAGATGATGGAATACACGCAGATGAAAGCATTGTTGTAAATAATGGCAAATTTAGCATAAATAAGAGTTATGAAGGAATAGAGGCAAGTAAAATTGAAATAAATAATGGGGAAATTAGTTTGGTTGCTAGTGATGATGGAATAAATGTTGCAGGAGGAAACGATTCCTCTTCAATTAGTGGAAGACCAGGACAGAATAGTTTTAGTACTGACTCAGATAGAAATTTAACAATAAATGGAGGAAAAATAAGTATTAATTCAATTGGAGATGGGATAGATATAAATGGTTCAGGATATATAAATGGAGGAACAATACTAGTAGATGGTCCTTCAAGTGATGGCAATGGAGCATTAGATTATGATGGAGAATTTATTGTAACAGCAGGAACATTTATTGCAACAGGTTCTAATGGAATGATGCAATCACCAACATCAAATTCAACTCAATATTCTATAGCATATGTATATTCAACAAAACAAGAATCTCAAAGTACAGTATCTTTAAAAAATTCTGATGGAGAAGAAATAGTTTCATTTTCACCAAGTAAAAATTATGCATGCGTTGTAATATCAAGTGAGAAGCTGAAGAAAAATGAAAAATATATAATATATACTAATGGAGAAGAAGTCGAAGAAATAACTGTAAGTAATATTGTAACTACAAACGGAACTAATAGTATGGGGATGCAACCAGGCATGAAGCAAACTGGTGGAAAACAACCAGGAGGAAAAACTTATTGATATAATATAAATGTAATGATATAATTTTAAAAGTGAGGTAATTATGAAAATATTAATTGTAGAAGATGAAAAAACTTTGTCAGACACAATAAAACAATGTATATGCAAAAACTTTGATACTGAGCAAGCGTATGACGGATATGAAGCATATATGATGGCAAAAACAAACATTTATGATGCAATAATTTTAGATTTAATGTTACCTGAAATGTCAGGGTATGATATTTTACTAAAACTAAGGGAAAGCAAAGTATTAACACCTGTTCTAATTTTAACAGCAAAAGATGCATTAAATGATAAAATAAAAGGTTTCAATTATGGAGCTGATGATTATTTAGTTAAGCCGTTTGAAAGAGAAGAATTATTAGCAAGATTAGAGGCAATTATTAGAAGGACTGTTGGTGAATACAAAGAAGATATAATTACGTTTGAAGAATTAGAATTGAATTTTAAAAACAGAAAGGCATATATAAAAAATAAAGAAATTATTTTACAAGGTAAACAATTTGATATTTTAGAGTATTTAATTAATTGCAAAGGTACGATTATTACTAAAGAGCAAATATTTGATAGAATATGGGGATTTGATTCATATACTACTACAAATGTAGTAGAGGTATATGCAAGCGGACTTAGAAAAATACTAAAAAAATATGGATATGATAAATATATGAAAACCGTTCGTGGAGTAGGATATATATTATCAAAGTAAAGAGGTAATTATGAATGAACAAAAAATAATAAAAAAACAATTAATTAAAAATATGTTTTATACATTCATTGTTTTTACTGTAATATTAATATTTTTCGATGTAATAATATATAATCAAACTTGTATGTTTTTATATAAATCTATAGATGAAGAATTAATACGAACAACAAAAAACAGTAAAATAATTTCTCCAAGAGAACTTACAACAAAAAAAATGAGTGCGATGGACTTAAAAATAAATCCTAGATTGATATATATTGTAAGAGATAACGAAGGAAATATAACTAATAGTGATAGTATTGGTAGGGTTTATAAAGATTACTTATATAATATAAGCTTTGACAAAAATAGTGTAAATAAAATATATTTTTTAACGCTTCAAAACACTTATAATTTTAGAGGAATAACAATAATAGAAAAAAATGAAATAGGAGAAAATATTTTTGTGCAGCTTTTAGCAAATGTTGATGGAGAAACTGAAATGATAAACAATTTAAGAAATAGTTTATTAATTCGGAAGTGCAATAATTGTTGCAATATCAATGATATTTTCATATGTGTTATCTAGAAAAACGTTAAAGCCAATAATAGATTCATATAGGAAACAAACAGAATTCGTTCAAAATGCTTCACATGAATTGAGAACGCCATTAACTATAATACAAGCAAAACAAGAATTATTATTGCAAGAACCAGAAGCAAAAATGATTGATAAATCTGAAGATATAAATATAATGTTAAAAGAAACAAAAAGATTAACAAAAATGATAAAAGAATTGATGATGCTTGCAATGGCAGATACGAATGAGCTTAAAATTAGTAAAGAAAAAACAAACATAGATAATTTAATAAAAGATATAACTATTCCGTACAAAGAATTTGCAGAAATGCAAGATAAAGAAATTTTATTAGAATTGAACTATAATAGAGAAATAAATGTAGACCCAAACAAAATTAATCAATTAATGGTTATACTTTTAGATAACGCAATTAAATACACTTCAGAGAACGAAAAAATAGAAATAAAGACCTTTTCAAAAGACGGAAAATGTATAATAGAAGTAAGTGACACACGGAATAGGAATAAGTAAAGAAGCAATAGACCATATATTTGACAGATTCTATAGAGAAGACAAAGCACGATTAAGAGAAACTGGAGGGACAGGACTTCGGACTTGCAATAGCACACACAATAGTAAAAGTGCATGGAGGAACTATAAAAGTAGTAAACAATACACCAAAAGGAACAAAAATAACAATAAAATTATAAATTGCCAAAGGGGACGGAGGTTTTTGGCAATTTTACAAAACAATTAGAATAGTATATACTTAATTCAGAAGAGGAGAATATATGCAGAACATTGAAACTGATAAACTATTATTGGCGAAGATAATGGACAAGTTTAAGATTAGTAAATGTAAAAACAAAATAGTAAATTCAAATTTCATGAATGAATATGAAATAAGTATTGTAAAGAATGAACTTAAAAAAGGTAAAGAAAAGAATTATATTATTTTTGGTGGATACGAAGGTGCAAAAAGGGAAATTATAATAGTATATCCAGATAAAATTAATGAAGATATAGTAAAAAGTAATTTGAATTCAATTTTAAAAGCTATTAAAATTGAGTTGCCAAGTGAAATTTTTGGTACATTTCAACATAAAGATTATTTAGGAACTATTATGAGCTTCGGATTAGCAAGAGAACGAATTGGAGACATATTGGTATATGAGGATTCAGCATATATAATTACTTTAGAAGAGAATGCGCAATATATTAAAGAATCTCTAGAGCTTGAGAGAAGATTAAAAAAGGCAAAAATAACAATAATCAATCTAGAAAACATAAAAATAAAAAAGGAAGATTTTGAAGAAATACATATATCTGTAAGTTCAAACAGATTAGACAATATAATAAGTGAAATCTTAAACACATCTAGGAGAATTTCACAAGACTTAATAGAAAACGAAAAGGTATTTATAAACTATGCAATAGAAATTAAAAGTACAAGAGCAGTAAGAGAAACTGATATAATAACAATTAGAGGTAAAGGAAAATATATTATAGAAAAGTTTTTAGGAGAAAATAAAAAAAATAAAGAAGTTTTTTGTGTAAAGAAATATAAATAAGAAAATTGCCAAAAACCTCCGTCCCCTTTGGCATAAGGGAGAGGCGTTACTTCAAAAGTATTACACACCTGACTTCTTAACTAAAAA
>CAZTHC010000028.1:0-14348 GCA_964613425.1 uncultured Lachnospiraceae bacterium | reverse complement strand
AAAAGGGAGAAGAATATGCTAAATCTAAAATATTGGATAATATTCATCCAGGTGCAATAATTTTGCTACATGGAAATTCAAAAGACAACTGTAGGGTGTTAGATTATTGCATTAAAGAAATAAAAAATATGGGATATGAATTTAAAAGTTTAGATGATTTTAAAAAATAAATAATAAGGAGAAAATGCTTTATGAAGAAAGAAACAGTAAAAAAAATAAATAATTTTTTAGAGATGCCAAGAGAAATAAGTTCGAATGAGCCAAAGCTAACTATATTGGGGTTTAATGAAATGCTAATCGAAAACTATAAAGGAATTTTAGAATATGAGAACTTTTACATACGAATTAGTACTCATATTGGAACAATAAATATAAATGGTTTTAATTTAAATTTAACTCAAATGACAGAGGATGATATTTTCATAACAGGTAAAATTGATAGTATAGATTTGGAAACTATTACAGATGATGAAAAATAAAAGAATACAAATAAATACTATGAGATAAGGAGTATGTAAGGAATGCTACTAAAGGTGATATTAAATTATATATTAGGTTATTTAAATATAAAGGTTGAAGGTTATTTTGTAGAAAGATTTATTAATATTTGTATTAATAAAAAAATATTGCTATGGAATATGAAAAGAGAAAAAAATACTATACTTAATACTAATATAGGAATGAAAGATTTTAAAAGAATAAGGCAAATTGCTAGAAAAACACATTGCAAAATTCAAATTAAAGCAAAAAGAGGAATTCCATACATACTGCATAAATATAAAAAAAGAAAGATATTCGCGATACTATTAATACTAATAATTTCCGGAATTATAGCATTGTCGAATTTCATTTGGAACATAGAAATAATAGGAACAAATGAAATAGATAAAAATGAGATAATAATAAGTTTGGAAAACGAAGGTTTAAAACTAGGAGTTCAAAAAAATAAAATAGATACAAAAAAAATTGTAAATAACCTTAGAATGAAAAATACAAAGATAGCATGGGTGGGAATAAATATTAATGGTACAAATGTTAAAGTTGAAATAAAAGAAGCAGAAGAAAAACCTAATATTGTAAATAATAGCGAGTATTGTAATATCGTTTCTGATAAAACTGGAGCAATTACAAAAATAAATGCTCAAAACGGAACTGCAAATGTAAAAGTAGGAGACATAGTAAAGCCGGGAACATTGCTAGTTAAGGGATGGATGGAAGGAAAGTATACGGGAATAAGGTATGTACACGCAATTGCTGATATAGAAGCAAAAATTTGGTATAGTAAAAAAAATAAAGTGTATTATAATCAAGAAATTACAACGGATACAGGCAATACAGAAGAAAAGTATGAGGTAAAAATAAATAATTTTAAAATAAATTTGTATAAAACCCTTTCAAATTTTGAAAATTATGATACAATAAGTGAAAGTAAAAAAGTAAAACTTTTTTCTGATTTTTATTTACCAATAGAACTTGTGAAAATAACAAATTTTGAGAAGCAGAAAGTAAATGTAATCTATACGGAACAACAACTTGTAGAGATTACAACTAAGCAAATAGAGCAAGAATTACTAAATGAAATTAGGGAAAAGGAAGGCATTATAAACAAACAAGTTAATGTTTATAATGGGGACAGCTATATAGAAGTTGAAGTAATATATGAAGTGCTAGAAAAAATAGGTACACAAGAAAAAATAATATTTTGAAGGGATTGGTGAAAAAATGGAGCAAAAGGCAATTAGAATATTAGAATCAGATAAGACTTTTTTCAGAAAAATAACAAACACTTTAACAAAATTATTAATACCAACAAAAGTAGGAATTAACGGAATGTTAATTTCTATAAAAAGAAATGCTGTACTAAAAGCTTACGAAACATACACACAACTAGACGAAATTGAAGATGCAGAAAGAAAAGAAGCATTAACACAAAAGTATGAAGATTCATATGCATTATATTTAGAATCTATAGATAAATTTATAATGGATTCACTATACAAAAAAGTAAAGAACAATACAGCTTCAGAATTTGAAAGAAATGCTCTTGCAAAATATTATACAATAGTTAGTTTAAAGGAAAAACAGTATTTAGAATACAAATATAAAAAGCAAAAGTACTTATTAGAAGTAGACTATGAAACTGTCGCTTCATTAAGAAAAGAAAACTTATTAAAAAGATATAATGAATTTTATATTAAAAAAATGGATTCATTGTACAAAGGTTTATTAAAGAATTATTCAGTTCAATTATCAGATAATGTAAGTTCAAAATTAGAAAGTAAAGATACTATATATAATAAAATATTTGATTCTTTAGAAGAATACATTGTTAATATTTTACCAATTAAATTAGAAAAGGATGTAGCAAATGAATATGCAAATATTCTAGAAGAATATGACAAATATGATAAATTTACAGTAGGAAAACTAGACGAAAAAGATATTATAGAAAAGAAAATGGTTTTATTAGGAATAAGTAGATATTTGTTTACACACAGTTTACCACTTATAGCTGCAGAACAATGCTATGTAAAATTAATAAAGCAATCACGTAACTTAATTGTAGAAACTCAAAATACCAAAAAACAAGAAAAAGCATATAATATGCTAATATCATTAATAGAAGATTACAATGTTAAATTATTATCTACAAAAGTATATTGGGACAAGCCAGAGGTTAGAGATGATTATAAAAAATTCTGGGAACAATACTTAAAAATAGATGAAATAAGAGAAGAAAATTATAAAGAATATTCAGAAAAGAAAGAAATTTTATTCTTAAGATATGATTTAAGATTTTTAAATAATAGTAAAAGAGATTACTCAAAAATTATTAGAATATGCAAAGCAAAATTAGTGGAACTTGGAGCAATGAAACAACTAAAGGATGATTGTAAAACATTAAAAGGAACATTCACAAAGAAAATAGCGCAAATGTCATAGCAGTAGGTGGAGGAATAAAATGAAACAATATGCAGAAGTAAATTATTTAGATATTTCACAAAATAATGAATATGAAGATTTAATTCAAAATGTTTTAAATATGTGCTTTTGTGAAGAAAAAATAAATACAAAAAATTTATACATAAATATAATATTAACTAATCCTGAAAATATTAGAAAATTTAATAATGAATATCGAAAAATAGATAAGTCAACAGATGTATTATCTTTCCCAATGTTTGAAAAAGATGAAATTGGTAAAATAGATGATAAAATACCAGAAGTATTAGGCGATATAATAATTTCTATAGAACAAGTGCAGAAACAAGCAGTAGAATATGAGCATGCATTTGAAAGAGAACTAGCATATATGGTAGTTCACGGATTTTACCATTTAATGGGATATGACCATATGGTAGAAGAAGACAAGAAACAAATGAGAGAAAAAGAAGAAACTGTTTTAAGAAAATTAAATATTACAAGATAATTTGAAAGGAATAATTATGAATGATAAAAAACCATTGCATAATAAGAATGTAATTGATGCCTTTTATAATGCTTTTAATGGTATTGTTTATGCAACAAGTAGCCAAAAAAATGTAAAAAGACAACTTCTAATTATTGCTATTGTTATGATTATTAGTTTATTTTTTCAATTATCTAAGGTGGAATTTTTGTTATTAATATTTTCTGTAATATTAATAATAATAGCAGAAATGGTAAATACAGCGATAGAAACTGTTGTAGATTTATGCACAGAAGTATATAATGAAAAAGCAAAAATAGCAAAAGATGTAGGTGCTGGAGCTGTAGTAATATCAGCAATAAATTCAGCTATAGTTATATACTTTTTACTATATGATAAAGTTATTAATATAGGAGAAACAGTTATAAACGGACTGATAAATTCACCAGTTCATTTGGCCTTTGCTGGAATAGTACTAACAGTAATTGCAATAATTGCATTAAAAGCGGCAAACATTAGAAGAAGAAAAAAAGGTGTGGATGTTAAGTTTATTCCAAGTGGACAAGCAGCACTTGCATTCTCAGCAGTAGTAGCTGTTTCGTTGATTTCTAAAAATGTTGCGATATCTGCACTTTCAACATTATTAGCAATAATGATATGTGCAAATAGAATAGATAATAATAAAAGAAGTTTATTAGAAGTAATATTTGGTGGATGCATAGGAGGAATGGTAATGTTTTTCATATGTGCATTAACACTATTTGTGAAATAATATAAATTATATACAAAAAAGTAAGTGAAAACACTTGCATACAATAAAAAAAGGGGAGAATTAAAATGTCACATGTAAAAGAAGGAACAGGAAGCGGATTAAAAATTTTAGTAATAGTATTAGTAATATTACTTTTGGTAGCAGGAGGATTGTTTGCATATAAATATTTCTTAAAAGATATGTTAACAAGTAAAAATGTAGAGCCAGGAACAGAAAAAACGCCAACACCAATAGTAGAGCCAGAGCCAGATCCAATAGAAATTTTTCAAGGAAATGAAAGACCAGTGGCTGTTATGATAGATAATCATATAGGGGCAGTTCAACAAGTTGGACTAAAAGACGCATACATTGTTTATGAAATAATTGTTGAAGGTGGAGAAACAAGATTAATGGCAGTATTTAAAGGAAAAAGCCCAGATCAAGTAGGACCAATAAGAAGTTCAAGACATTATTTCTTAGACTATGCCTTAGAAAATGATGCAATATATGTTCATTTTGGATGGAGTCCACAGGCAGAAAGTGATATTTCAACATTAGGAGTGAATAATATTAATGGATTATACTACGACTCAGGAAGAAGTAGAACAGATTCAGCAAGCTTCTGGAGAACAAATCAAAAAGCTGCTCCACATAATGCAATGGGGAATATGGAAAACCTAATGAAGGTGGCAGATAAATTAAAATATAGAAGAACATCTACAGCAACTAGTGTATTAAACTATGTACCAGATGAAGTAGAATTAGATGGAGATATGGAGGCTTTAAAAGTTACAATTCCATACTCAACATCAAATACTGTAAAATATGAATATGATGAAACAACAAAAACATATGTAAGATATACAAGAAATAAAAAGCAAGTGGATTTAGTTTCAGGGGAGACAGTAACAGCTAAGAATATAATAATAACCTTTGCAAAAAATTATCAATTAGCAGATAAAGAAAATAAAGATAGACAAGGATTAAACAATATAGGAAAGCTTAATGGATACTACATAACAAATGGAAAAGCAATTAAGATAACTTGTGATAAAAAGTCTAGAACAGACAAAACTGTATATAAAGATTTAGAAGGAAATGTAATAGAGGTAAATGACGGAAATACATTTATTCAAATATGTCCAATAAATGCAAATGTTGTGATAGAACCTGGAATTCCAGCAACAACAACTATATAATTAAAATTAGCCCAATTAATTTTGGGCTAATTTAATAATTTGAAATTTATTTAGAAAGATATCTGTTTTCTACAAAATTTGCAAAAGCAATATGCTAAAATAATGAATATTAGAAAAACAAACTAAGAAGTACTAAATTGGAGGAAAAAATGGGAAGCTTTAAATCTGGATTTGTATCATTAATAGGGAGAACAAATGTAGGAAAATCTACACTATTAAATGCGTTAGTAGGTGAAAAGGTAGCAATTATGGCAAATAAACCTCAAACTACAAGAACAGCAATAAAAGGAATAGTTAATAGAGAAAATTCACAAATAGTGTTTATAGATACTCCAGGAATTCATAAACCAAAAACTAAATTAGGAAATGTAATGGTGAATACTGCCTTTGAAGAAATATCTGAAGTGGATGTAATATTGTTTATAATAGAGGCCACAAGTGAAGAAATAGGAAAAGGTGACAAATTAATTTTAGAAAAATTAAAAGAAACCAAAAAAAAGGTTATATTGATTATTAATAAAATTGATTTAATTAAAAGAGAAAAATTATTAAACTTAATAGATATGTATCAGAAGGAATATAATTTTCAAGCAGTAATACCAATTTCTGCATTAAGAAAAAATAAAATAGAAGAAGTTCTAATAGAAATAGAGAAACTTTTACCAGCAGGTCCTGCATATTATGACATAGAAGAATATACAGACCAAACAGTAAGACAATTAGTTGAAGAAGTAATTAGAGAAAAGGCATTAAATTTATTAGATCAAGAAGTACCACATGGAATTTATATAGAGGTAGAAAAACAGAAAGAGAGAAAAACTACAAAAAATGAGCCAATTTATGATATAGAGGCTACTATATATTGCCTAAGAAATTCACACAAGGGAATAATCATAGGAAAGAATGGTTCAATGTTAAAAAGAATTGGTCAAAATGCTAGATATGAAATAGAAAAAATATTGCAAACAAAAGTAAATTTACAAATATGGGTAAAAGTTAAAGAAGATTGGCAAGAAAACGATTCGATTGTCAAACGTTTTGAACTTAAATGATGAATAAAAAATAATTTGTTACAAAAGATAAATAAAGGTAGTAAAACTTAAAATTTATGAACAGGAGATGTGAAGTATGTTAAAAAGATTAGCATGGAATACCTTTAAAAATACAGGGAATATAGACACATATTTAGAATTAACTCAAGTAAAAGATATAGAAGAAAATGTAGCAAAGGTGAATGAAGATGGCAAATTTGAAGGTGAAGGGAATAATAATTTCAGAGAATAACATGGGTGACTCAGATAAGATGTTGACTATGTTGACTCCAAATTTACGGGAAAATTGGGTGCTCTGCTAAGGGAGCAAGAAGACCTAAAAGTCTTCTAATGGCAGGGACTCAATTTTTGTGCTTTGGGGAATACTTGCTATATAAAGGAAACAATACATATAGTATAAATTCCTGTGAAACAATAGAGCTTTTTTATGATATAAGAACAAATTTAGAAAAATTAGAATATGCAGCATATATAACAAAAATCATTAATGATGTAACAACAGAGAATCAAAATACATATAAAATTTTACAGTTATTTCTAAATACACTATATGTAATATCTAAAACAGATAAAAACATGGAATTCGTAACATCAATATTTAAAATACGATTAATGTCTATAATAGGTTTTAAACCAATCACAAATAGCTGCTGTATTTGTAATGAAAATATTGAACTAGAATATTTTAGTTTAGAAGATAGTGGAGTAAAATGTAATAATTGTGGAAAGCAGGATAAAAGTGCAATACAAATTTCTAAAGCAACATTGGATGCATTAAGGTATATAATAATGGCAGATTGTAAAAAAATTTATTCATTTGAAATTCCAGACGAAGCAAAAAAAGAGTTAGAAATAATTGCAAAACTATATTTAAATGAAAAATTAGAACAAGAATATAAAATGTAAGCAACATATTTAAGCGTTGACATATTTTACTTAAATGTATATACTAAATGATATATTAAAGAACAAATTGTACACACCATGTTTGAATAGAATGTGTAAAATAAGGAGGAACAAATGAAAAATAATAAGGGTGTTACATTAACGATATTAGTAGTAACAATAATAGTTTTATTGATATTAGCAGGAATTATTCTTGGTATAGGTACAAGTATGATAAAAAATGCAGAAATTCAAAGTTTGAATACTAATTTGCTTTTAATTCAAGCTAGAGTAGAAATAATTTCTGAAATGAATTCTTTTAATGGAACTCCATTAAAAGGGACACAAGTAACTGCTACTGAAACAACAGCATCTGCATTATTAACAACAGTAGGAATTACAACAGAACAAGATAAATATTATATTTGGAACCAAACAATATTAAATGAAGAACATTTAAGTAGAATAGAATTAAAACAAAATGAGTATTACTTGGTAAACTATGAAACAAGTGAAGTAATAAACTCAATAGGTGTTGAAAGAGATGGAATAAGGTATTATAAATTATCTGATGTAAAGGCGTTAAAGATAGAAGATTAAAGGGAATAATATAATGAAAGAAATAGAAGAGCAAAGATTAAAGATATTAAAAGAATATGAAGAAAAATTATATGCATCTGGAATGAAATTTATAGCAGGAATTGATGAAGCAGGTAGAGGACCATTGGCTGGGCCTGTTGTCGTTGGCTGTGTTATTATGCCAGAAGATTCTTTCATTGAGGGAGTAAATGATTCAAAGAAAGTATCTGAGAAGAAAAGAGAAAAGCTTTATGAAGAAATAACAAACCAAGCAATTGCTTGGGGAGTAGGAATCATTGACCAGAATGAAATTGATGAAATTAATATATTAAATGCAACAAAAAAAGCACTAACAATGGCAATCGAAAAGCTTAGTGTTAAGCCAAAAAGAATATTAGTGGATGCTTTGGAAAAGATAGATACAAAAGGAATACCATATACTTCAATAATAAAGGGAGATGCTAAGATTTACAGCATAGCGGCAGCATCTATAATAGCTAAAGTAACAAGAGATAGAATTATGCTAGAATGGGATAAAATATATCCTGAATATGGATTTGCAAGTCATAAAGGTTATGGCACTGCAAAACATATTCAAGCAATAAAAGAAGTTGGAATATGTCCATTACACAGAAAAACATTTGTGAAAAATTTTTTGTAAGCAGTACGCCAAATCGCGTATGCTATGTGGATACAACATATAATATAATGTGAATTGTATGGGGCGGCGTCCTCGACGACCCGCAAAATGATAGGAGAAATAATATGAATATACTAGAAATTATAACAAAAAAAAGAGATAAAAAAGTATTAACAAAAAAGGAAATAGAGTATTTTATAAAAGAATACACACAAGGAAATATAACAGACTATCATGTAGCAGCTTTAGTTATGGCAATATATTTAAATGGAATGAATGAAAGAGAAGCAACAGACCTAGCAATTTCAATGGCTTCTTCAGGGGAAAAATTGGAATTGACGGGAATATTTGAAAGTGTAGTAGATAAGCATAGCACAGGTGGAGTTGGAGATAAAATTACATTAATATTGATGCCAACAATAGCCTCATTAGGAATTCCAGTTGCAAAAATGTCTGGAAGAGGTTTAGGATTTACAGGTGGAACAATAGATAAATTGGAGTCAATTCCAGGATACAAAACAGATATTAGCATAGAACAATTCTTGTGCAATGTTCAAAATATAGGAATAAGTTTAATAGGACAAACATTAAATTTAGCACCAGCAGATAAAAAGTTGTACGCATTAAGAGATACAATAGGTTGTGTAGATAGTATGGCATTAATTGCTTCAAGTATAATGAGCAAAAAAATTGCATCAGGTGCAACAAAAATAGTTTTAGATGTAACAGTTGGTAGTGGTGCATTTATGAAAAATATGGATAATGCAGTTATATTATCCGAATTAATGAATAATATAGGAAAACTTGCAAATATAGAAACAATGTGCGTTTTAACAAATATGGACGAGCCATTAGGACATGCAGTTGGAAATAATTTAGAAGTAATAGAAGCAATAGAATGTTTAAAGGGGAATATGCCAAAAGATGTAGAAGACGTTGTAACAACATTAGGAGCATATATACTTAAACTTTCAAAAAAAGGCAATAACATTTCTCAAAATAAAAAAGTAATATTAGAAGCAATTAAAGATGGTAGTGCATTCAATAAACTTATAGAATTAGTTAAGATACAAGGTGGAGATACTAGCTATATAGAGAATATAGAAAAATTTGAAAAAGCAAAATATGTGTTACCTGTAATATGCAAAAAAAACGGATATATAGAAAAGATAAATGCAGAAGATGTTGGAAAAGTTTCTTTGTATTTGGGTGCAGGAAGAATTAATAAAGAGGATGAAATAGACCATAGCGTAGGAATTATATTGAATCAAAAAGTTTCAAGTAAAGTGAAAGAAGGAGATGTGCTGGCATATATACATGCAAATGATGAGGACAAGGGAATACGTGCAGTAGAAGATTTAATGTTAGCATATAAAATAGTACCAAACGTGGTAAAGAAAAAAGAAAATATATTAGGAATTGTAGAGTAAAATAAAAAGAAACATGTGTAACATGTTTCTTTTTTTATAAATAGCAAATTTATATAAGAATAAGCTAATTAAAACATAAACGAATAATTAAAATAAAAAAGTAAAAAATAGTAATATGAAAAAAAAGATTTTTGTTGGACTTTTTGCTGGATTTATAAGTGGATTTTTTGCAACAGGTGGGGGCTTAATATTGGTACCAGCTTTTATTCATATATTTAAATTAAAAGAAACAAATGCAAGAGCAACTTCAGTAGCATCAATGTTGCCAATGATTTTTGTAAGCGGAATTTTTTATTTAAATAACAATTATATAAATTGGAAAATTGGAATTATGTGTGCAATAGGAGGAGTAATAGGAGGAATAATAGGCGCAAAATTATTAAAAAAATTGCCAGAAAAGTTTTTAAAAATTTCATTCATAATTTTTTTAAGCTATATGTCAGTAAAATTAGTATTTTAATAGAATTAAAATAAACATGTTGCAAATCGTATGGGCGCATATTTAATGCACATGCTTTATTTCTGTTATGTTGAGCGAAACGAAGTGAAGTCGAAACATCCAATTGATAAATTATAAACAAAACATATTATTAAAAATCTAACAAATCTTGTTGGAGATAATATATTCGAATGGAGTTTTTATGATTGAAATATTAGCAGGTTTAATTGCTGGAACAATAACTGGAAATGGAATGGGAGGAGGAACTGTACTAATATTAATACTTTCAATAGTATTAGGATTAGAACAACATACAGCTCAGGCAACTAATTTGATTTTTTTTATTCCAACATCAATTTCAGCAATTATTATAAATATAAAACAAAAATTAATTGTATGGAAAATAGCAGTTCCAATAATAATATTTGGAGTGATAGGTGCTGTAATAGGTGCAAGCATATCCATAAATACTAACGTAGCAAGCTTAAAAAAGTATTTTGGAATTTTTATTGGGGCCATTGCAATATATGAGATTTTTGACTTGATAAAAGAGTATAAAAAAAGATAAAAAAGTAATACTAAATTTATATGATAAAATAGTGAAAGGATTGATTTTATGAAATTTTTAAAAGGTATGATATTGGGAACTGTGGTTGCAGCAGGAGTTGCAATGATGTATTCAGATGAATTTAATAAAAAGAAAATTATGAAAAAAGGTAGACAAATAATAAAAAAAATGGGGATGTAATTACATTGCCTGCATAATGGAAAAAGCTATATTTTGTAGAAAACAAAATATAGCTTTTTGTATACAATTAAGGCTTTTTACAGTCTGGTTTTGGTTCACCGCAGAATTTATCACAATCAGGCATTTCTTCACCCTTTAAACATTTACCAAAATGTTTGCATTCAAAACATTTCTTAATATGTTTAACTCTATCTACCCAAAATTGAATTTCATATTTCTTATCTGGGCAAAGTGGGCCGAATAGGAATTCTCCATCTTTGTCTGTAAAAGTGTGAGATACAGGTTTTCTGATTTCTTTACCAAATTTATAGTCAATTTCAATTAGTTTTACAACTGCATCGCAAACAGGCTCTTTATAACAATCCTTTATAACTCCATATATAACATTTCTATTATCTTCAGGAAGAACTATTTCTAGGTCGAATTGTTTTCCTTTTTCTAGGAAACCATCAACTTTAACAACTGGACACATGTCTTTTTCAAAATCCATAAATTTCAATCCTTTCATAAGTTTATAGTATATTATATGTATGTTTAGACAAAAAGTGACATATTATAAATATGGTTTAGAATAGTTTTTAGCAACAACAAATAAATCTTGAAAAACAAATATATATAATATATAATAAGCCATAGTATAAAATAATTTGTAAAAAATAAATGTATTGTAAAAAATCCGCCAAATCTCGTCGGTGATAATATGTTTTTTTCTCTTCGTTGCTCGAAAAGAAAAATATATCACCTGCGTTTGGCTATTATATTGTTAAAAATAAATTATTAAAGATAAGAGGTATGTTATGGATTCAAGACCAATAGGAATGTTCGATTCAGGAGTTCGGTGGACTTATGGTTTTTTCTGAAATGGTAAAGCAAATGCCTAATGAAGACATTATTTACTTAGGAGATACTGGAAGATTTCCATATGGAACGAAATCTAAGGAAACAATTATAGAATATGCAAAACAAAGTATAGAATTTCTTATGAGCAAAAATGTTAAATTAATAGTAATAGCATGTGGAACAGCAACAAGCCAAGCATTAGAAGAGGTTAAAAAAATATATAAAATTCCAATAATAGGAATAATAGAACCAACAGTTGAGAGTATTAATAAATCTGTAAAATCAATAGCAGTAATGGCAACTGCAGGAACAATAAGAAGCGGAGCATGGGAAAGAGAAATAAAGAAGCAATTTAAAAATATTAATATTATAAATAGGGCATGTCCATTATTAGCACCACTAGCAGAAGAAGGCTTTATAAACAATGAAATTGCAAGATTAACAGTTAAAGAATATGTTAAAGGATTAGAAGAAGCAGATGCTATTATATTAGGATGTACACATTATCCATTATTTAAAAAAATAATAAGTGAACAAATACCAAAAGCTGAAATAATAGATACAGGAGAAAGAACAAGCAAATATGTAAAGTCTATTATTAAAGAGTGGCAACAAGAAAATGAAAATGTAATGCCAAAATATAAAATATATTTAACAGATACAGAAACAAGCTTTATGAATATAGTAAATATAATTATTAATGACAAAAATCTATTAGATAAATTGAATATAGAAAAAGTAAAAATAAATATGTAAATAATTTGTTAATGCATATTTAAAACATATTGCAAATTTGTAGGGGCGTATTGTATACGCCCGTAAAATAAATTTATAACAACCAATCCGCCAAATCTCGTCGGTGATAATATGTTTTCTTTTCTCCTCGTTGCTCGAAAAGAAAAATATATCACCTGCGTTTGGCTGTTGTATCGCAAATATGTATTAATATGTAGGGGGCGGCGTCCTCGACGACCCACAAACATTCATAAAATATATTGCAATTTGTAGGGGCGTATTGTATACGCCCGTAAAATAAATTTATAACAACCAATCCGCCAAATCTCGTCGGTGATAATATGTTTTCTTTTCTCCTCGTTGCTCGAAAAGAAAAATATATCACCTGCGTTTGGCTGTTGTATCGCAAATATGTATTAATATGTAGGGGGCGGCGTCCTCGACGACCCACAAACATTCATAAAATATATTGCAATTTGTAGGGGCGTATTGTATACGCCCGTAAAAAATAAAAATAAAATTTAGGAGGTAAAATATGATAGTAGCGGTAGATGGACCTGCTGGAAGTGGAAAAGGAACAATAACAAAAGCAATTTCAAAAAAACTAGGTTTAATAAATCTAGATACAGGTGCAACATATAGATGTGTTGCATTGGCAATGATAAAAAATGGAATAGAACTTTCAAATGAAGATGCAATAATTAAACTATTGGATAATATAGATATTAATTTTGAAATAACTCCAGATAAAGATATTATATATTTAAATGGGGAGGATGTAACAACAGCAATTAGAGAAAAAGATGTAACAGCAACTGTTTCTCCAGTTTCTTCTATTATACCAGTTAGATTAAAAATGGTAGAATTACAAAGAAAAATGGCAGAGGGCAAAGATGTAATAATGGAGGGAAGAGATATTGGTACATATGTATTTCCAAACGCAGATGTAAAAATATTTTTAGATGGAACAGAAGAGGAAAGAGCTAAAAGAAGATATCTAGAAAACAAAGAAAAGGGTATAGAATGTACTTTAGAAGAAGTTAGAGAAAATATTAGGCTAAGAGATGAAAATGATAAAAACAAGAAAATAGGAGCATTGAAAAAAGCAGATGATGCGATTTTTATAGATACAACACCTTTAACAATAGAACAGGTAGTACAAAGAGTTGAAGAAATTATAAAAAATGCAAAAAAGTGATACCGTGCATAAGTGATTTTGGAAGATAAATAAGATATATATATATTCATAAACCTTTTAAAATAAGCATATAATTAAATAGCTTATTTTAGGAGGTTTTTATGTTTATAGTATTTAGCAAAGAAAAAATTGTTTCTTATTGTATTGCTTTAGCGACAGTAATAGTATTGTTTTTAGTAGCGTCAACTTTTAAGGATAATAATATAAATACAATAAAAACATCAGCTAATTTAGAAAAAAGACTACCAATATATTGTGTAAATACTACAGAAAATAAAGTAGCCTTGACATTAAATTGTGCGTGGAATGCAGATGATATAGATATGATTTTAAAAATATTAGAAGAGAACAACTGCAAAGTTACATTTTTTATGGTAGGGGATTGGGTAGATAAATATCGGAGAAGCGGTAAAAAAGATTTCACAAGCAGTACATGAAATAGG
>CAZTHC010000027.1:0-14964 GCA_964613425.1 uncultured Lachnospiraceae bacterium | reverse complement strand
TTTGTATTGCCAGAGCACGCAAAAACGAGAATAGATGTATTTTTAAATCCAGAATTAGACCCAAGAGGTGCAGGATACAATATTATACAATCTAAACTAGCTATTGGCGCAGGAAATTTATTTGGAATGGGATTATTAAAAGGAAATCAAACACAATTAGGATTTTTATATCCTAAAACTACAGATTTTATATTCTCTGTAATTGGTGAAGAATTGGGATTTGTGGTGTCAGGTTTAATTGTTATAGTATATGTAGTACTGCTTACAAGGGCGATAAGTATTGCAAAAAATGCGAAAGATGATACAGGTTCATATATTGCAATTGGCATAGTTGGAATTTTATTTTTCCATGTAGTTGAAAACATAGGAATGACAATAGGTTTATTGCCAATTACAGGAGTGCCATTACCATTTATAAGCTATGGTGGTAGTTCATTAATAACTAATTTTATATGTATAGGTTTATTATTGAACATTAGAAAAAGGCAGAAAAAAAGTATGTTTGAGAAATAGAGAATAAATATGGAGAAAAGTATGTATGTAAGAAAAATTAAAATAGGAGATATAGAACTAAAAAACAACGTATTTCTTGCACCAATGGCGGGAATAACAGATAAACCATTTAGAATTATGTGCGAAAAATATAGTAATCCACGGATTAGTATATACAGAAATGGCAAGTGCAAAAGCTATTTTCTATAATGATGAAAAAACGAAGCAGTTGTTAGACACAACAAATGAAAAACGACCAATAGCCGTTCAAATATTTGGCAGTGATCCAGAAATAATGGCAAATGCTGCTAAACAAGTAGAAAATATAGCAGATATAATAGATATAAATATGGGGTGTCCAGCGCCAAAAGTTGTAAAAAACGGAGATGGCAGTAAATTACTTCTAAACCCAGAATTAGTATATGAAATTGTAAGTGCAGTTGTAAAAAATGTGAAGGTACCAGTAACAGTAAAAATTAGAAAAGGTTGGGATGAAAAAAACATTTCAGCAATTGAGGTAGCAAAGAAAATAGAAGAGGCTGGAGCAGCAGCAATAACAGTACATGGAAGAACAAAAGAGCAATATTATTCAGGAATAGTAGATTTAGATATAATAAAAAAAGTAAAAGAAAGTGTTAATATTCCGGTAATAGGAAACGGAGATATAAAAACAAAAGAAGATGCTATAAAAATGTTTGAATATACAAAAGTAGACGGAATAATGATAGGAAGAGGCACATTAGGCACACCATGGCTAATTTCTGAAGTCTTAAATGAAGAAAAACAAGAAATAACTAATGCGAAAAAATTAGAAATAATATTAGAGCATTTAAATTTAGAAATAGAAGAAAAAGGAGAATATACCGGAATACGCGAAATGCGAAAACATATATCTTGGTATATAAAAAATTTGAAAGACTCTAGTAGAATGAGAGATAAGATTAATAGAATAGAAAGCAGAAGTGAACTAGAGGCTTGTTTAAAAGAATACTTTAAACAAATATGAATAGAATATCAGTAAGAAATTACTGATATTTTTTTGTGTTAAGAAATATATCATCTGCATTTAGCTGATGTATTAAAAAAATGTAGGGGCGTATCGTATACGCCCGCAAATAAACGTTGATATGAATTTATTGTGAATGTAATATGTGCAATTCAAAAAATATCAAAATGAAGGAGAGAAATTTGTATGAGGAAGAAAAAGAAAATAAAAAAAATTGTTTTTATAATACCTACTATAATTATACTTTTAATAATGTTATTTATATTTTTATCAAAAAATAATTATAATATTTTAAAACTGGGAAATAATATAAATAATCAATCAGCTGAAAAGATTAAAGAATATATTTTAAATATGCAGTCATTTGAGGCAGAAGCAAATATAACCATAAACAGTAACAAAAATACAAATACATATATAGTAAAACAATGCTATTATGGAGAAAATAATTACAAACAGGAATTTCTAAATCCAATATCAATAAATGGACTAACAATGAATTTTGATGGAACAAATTTGAAATTAGAAAATACAAATAAGAATTTAAATGAAATATACGAAAATTATAAAAATATAGGAAGCAATAATTTATGGTTAAATTCTTTCATAGAAGATTTTAAAGCTAATGAAAACGAAATGTACGAAGAAAATGGTAAAATAGTATTATCTGTAAAAGTAAACACAGACAATATATATGTATCAAGAAAAAAATTAACAATAGATAAATCTACACGCAAGCCTATTAGTTTAGAAATAGAAGATACTACACAAAACGACAAAATCTACATATTATATAATAGTATTGAAATAAACAGCTTGCGGAAGCGATAAGAAAGTAGCTTTTAAGTTAAATAATCTAGAAAGAAACATATAACATTTACCTTCTGCAAATGTTTAAAATATAAAACATAAAAAGCAGGAGTGAAGATATATGGTAATCAAAAGAGGAGATATGTTTTATGCAGATTTAAGTCCAGTTATTGGTTCAGAACAAGGTGGAATACGACCAGTATTAATAATACAAAATGATGTAGGAAACAAATATAGTCCAACAGTAATTGCAGCTGCAATTACATCACAACAAAATAAAACAAAATTACCAACGCATATAGAGTTAGACTCAGAAAAATTTGGGTTGAAATCAGAATCTGTTGTATTGGCAGAACAGATAAGAACAATAGATAAAAGTAGGTTAAAAGAAAAAATAGGGCATATAGATAATAATCAAATAATGGATAGAATAAACAGTGCAATAGGAGTAAGTTTCGGATTAGAATAAAGCATTGATAAAATATGTTGCAAAAATGTATAGGGCATAAAGAGTATGCCCTTTTTACATTGACAGCGTTATGTAAATATGGTATAATTCCTACATTAGTTCCAAGTGAACTTATATATACATTAGTTTCCAAATTCCTGCGAAGGCAGTTTAAATAGAAAACAATAAGATTTAAGGAGGAATTATAATGGATAAGTATCTTTCTAATAAAAAAGAAGATCGGTTAAAGGAAAAAGAGTCTGATTTATTTCAGTCAGGGGAAGCAGTAGTAGAAATTAAATCAGATAGAGAGAATGTTATTGATGCTGTAGCAAGATGTGGTATGCACTTAATGAATCTTTCAACCGAACTAAGAGCGGATAAAGAAGTGGTTCTTACTGCAGTTCGAAAAAATGGTGATGCATTAGTGGATGCATCAGAAGAACTGCGTAATGACGAAACTCTTAAGAAACTTGTAAGAAACTGGTAAAGTAATGTACAAAGCTAGTAACAAAATGTTACTAGCTTTAATATTTGTAGTTACGGGCAGAGATGCAACCCTACCCGTACGTTTTGCAACGAATGTGTGATTTTATTTGTGGGTCGTCGAGGACGCCGACCCCTACAATTTTAATTGGATGTGATATAAATTCAATCTATACCTTTAACTTTTTAATTTTTTTTATCTCAACATACAATTTATCAATTCTTTCTTTACGAACAACAACTGCTTCCTTATATTCTTTTAGTACTGTTGGGTAGTTTTCAACTGTTTCTCCTTGACGTAATAAATATTTTATACCTTCCATAAAATATGCTTTTTTATTCTCGTTTTTTGTATCATTCATTTTTTTGTAATACATATCAATTTCTTCTAGTCTTTTTATTTCTTCTTTCAAATATTTTATATAATCATCTGCACAAGAAATTTCATATTCTGTATCATCTATAATTACTTTAAGCAATGCTTTTACTATTTTAGGGTTAACTTTTCCAACTTTTGCGTCATGAACGATATCTTCTAATGTAGAACGTGTTGCAGTAGGATTTGTGTCTTTAATTATTATTTGTAAAGTATCTGAAATGTCTATATGAGATTTATATTGTCTTTTACTAACAAGAGCATCAAAAACATCGGCTACTCTAATAACTTGTCCTTCTAATGGAATATCTTTTGCCTTTAAGCCTTCTGGGTAACCAGAACCATCTAATGCTTCATGGTGAAATTTTGGACCACGTGCGTATAGTTGTAAGCTCTTATCGTTCATACACATATTGTAACCAAGAGTTGTATGTTTTTTCATTATTTCATATTCTTCATCTGTAAGAGGACCATTTTTTTGTAGAATTTTTGCAGGTATAAACATTTTTCCAATATCATGTAAATACGCACAAATAGTGCAATATATAGTAAATTCTTGACTATAATTTAAATATTCACAAATTCTACAGGTAAGGTTTGCTACGTTTTCGCAATGCTTACGAGTATATACATCTAATGTATCTAATAAATTCAATTGATATCTCATTGTTGCTTCTAAGTTGTAAGACTTTAAAACTGTTTTATCATAAAAATCAAAGTTTTCTATCATAGGACCTCCTGATAGAGCAATAGTGCTCTAATAAAAATTTTATTAAATTTAATAAATTATATCACAATTAGTATTGCTTTGGTCAATAAAATGAATAAAAAAGATAAAAAAAGAGCAAAATATTTGTAAATTTACATATTTCAAGGAGTTGAAAAAAATTGAGAAAGATGAATAATGATATATTGGTGCCAAATGGAACAGCTTTAGAAAAAAATCAATTAATTTTATATATGGAAAAAATAGCATCTGAATATGCCATAAATGATAATTCATATAAATCAACATATCCAATACCAAGAGTAGTAGATAATTATAAATATATAACAAAAACATATATGTTATTAAATGAACATCTAAAGCTTGGGATTGGTATACATCCAGCGGGCGAATGGATTTTAGATAATTATTACATTATTGAAGAGGCAATTAAAACAATATTCAAAGAAATGCCTTTGAAAAAATATAAGAAATTTTCTAAAATAGCAAATGGGCCATATATGGGGTTTGCAAGGATTTATCTTTTAGCAAATGAAATTGTTGCATATACAGATAATAAAATAAATCCTGAAAACTTAAAAGTGTGTTTACAAGCTTATCAAACTCACAAAACCCTTGCAATGGAAGAAATTTGGAATATTCAAATATTTTTACAAATATCTATAATAGAAAAAATAAGAGAAATATGTGAGAAAATTTATTCTTCTCAATTACAGAAATTCAAGGTAGAAAATATTGTTGAAAGATTAGTTGAAAAAAAGGAAACTAAAAATTTAATTTTTAAATATCCACAAAGTATAAATACAAAGCAGATTTCGCATAAGGAAATGAAAAACCCTTTTATCGAATATATGTCATATAAGTTAAAAAAATATGGAAAACAAGGTGGTCCATATTTGAATATTTTAGAAGAGCAAGTAAATAAAATGGGATTTACTGTTTCTGAAATAATAAAAAAAGAACACTTTGATATTGCTGTAAGTAAAGTAAATGTAGGCAATTGTATAACAAGCATAAAAGAAATATTAAGGTTAAATTTTTTAGAGCTTTTTGAGAGAATTAACGGAGTAGAAGAAATTTTAAGAAATGACCCAGTAAATATATATGGCAAAATGGATTTTAAAACAAAAGAATATTATAGGAATAGGATTAAAGATATATCTAAAAAAACAAAAATATCTGAAATATATATAGCAAAAAAAGCGTTAGAGCTTGCCATAAAAAACAGAGAAATTCCAAAGAAAAATCATATAGGATATTACTTGGTTTCAGAGGGATATGATACATTAATAACAGATTTAACTAATAAAAAAATTATTAAAGTAGATAAAAGTTCAAAACAGTATATTGCTTCTGTGTATGTTGCTACAATAATAATTTCTTTTGTATTTGGAGTGTTATTTTATTTAAATGAAAAAAATATAGTAACTACAATTATTTTTTCAGTTTTAGCAATAATTCCAATTTCAGAAATATATATTCAAATTTTGAACTATATATTAGGAAAATCTGTAGAGCCTAAACTAATTTCTAAAATGGATTTTATACAAGGAGTTCCTAATGAATATGCAACTATTGTTGTAATTCCTACAATAATTAAAGATGCTAAAAGAGTTAAAGAATTAATTCAAAAAATGGAGGTATATTATTGGGCAAATAAAAGTGAAAATATATATTTTGCTTTATTAGGAGATGCAAGTGCAAGTAAGAATGAGAGAGAAGATTTTGATGAACAAGTTAGCCAGGCTGGAATTAATGCAGTAAATGAATTAAATAAAAAATATGCAAATTCTGCTTTTCCTAAGTTTCACTTTTTATATAGAAAGAGATTTTGGAATGCAAGTGAAAAGTGTTATTTAGGTTGGGAAAGAAAAAGAGGACTTCTAATTGAGCTTAATGAATTTTTAGTTAATGGGAGAAATCCATTTTTAGTTAATACTTTAAAAGAAAATGAAGAAATTCCTAGAATTAAATATGTTATAACCTTAGATGCAGACACGAATTTAGTGCTAAATTCAGGCTTAGAGCTAATTGGAGCTATGGCACACCCATTAAATAAACCAGAAATTGATAATAATAAAAATATAGTAGTTTCAGGACATGGGCTAATACAGCCCAGAGTAGGAATAGATTTGGAATCTGCAAAAAAAAGTAGATTTACAAAAATTTTTGCAGGTATGGGTGGAACAGATTCATATACTAATGCAATATCAGACATATATCAAGATAATTTTGAAGAGGGAATATTTACAGGAAAAGGGATATATGATTTAGAAGTTTTTTATAAAGTATTGAATAACACTATTCCAAACAATACAGTTTTAAGCCACGACTTACTAGAAGGATGTTATTTAAGGTGTGGATTAGCTTCAGATATTTTATTAATGGATGGATACCCATACAAATATATGGCATATGTAAGTAGGATGCATAGGTGGATTAGGGGAGATTTTCAAATATCATTATGGCTAACAAACTATGTAAAAAACAGAAAGGGAGAGAAAAAACAAAATCCATTAAATGCGCTATCAAGATTTAAAATTTTAGATAATTTAAGAAGAAATATTGTTACAATAATTGTAATGTTTTTACTAATAATTGCTGTATTTAAGGTTAAAAACAATGAATTCTTAATATGGATTTCTTTAATAACAATCTTTATTCCTACAATATTAGACAATTTAAATTATATAGTTTTTAGAAAAGAGCCGGGACAAGGTTATATTACGGCGTACAAAAGCTTTGCAAGTAGAGTAACAAATTTACAAGGAAGTATATTAAGAATTTTATTAGAGTTAAGTTTTTTACCAAATAAAGCATATAAAACAATAAATGCAATTGTGAAGACTATTTATAGAATGAAAATATCTAAACAAAATTTGCTTGAATGGACAACAGCGGAGGAAGCGGAAAAACAAGCAAAAACTGATATTTTTTCATATTATAAAAATATGATTTCGAACGTAATAATAGGGTTAATATTTGTTTTGGCAAGTAATGTATTTTTAAAAATTTTAGGAGTTTTATGGTTAATAGGTCCTGCAATCGCATGGTATGTAAGTAAAGAAATATATAATAAAAAACCTGCTGAGCAATTAAATTCTAAGGAAAAAGAATATATATTAGAAGTAGGAAATAAAACTTGGAGTTTTTTTAGAGATTTAATTAACGAAGAAAACAATTTCTTACCGCCAGATAATATACAAGAAGATAGAAGAGAAAAAATAGCAAGAAGAACTTCACCAACTAATATAGGATTGGGAATGTTGGCTGTTATATCTGCATACGACTTAAAATATATTGATTTAAAGCAATGTATAGATTTATTAGAAAATATGATAAACACAATAAATAAATTAACAAAATGGAATGGACATTTATATAATTGGTATAATACTGAAACCTTAGAGCCATTGTTTCCAAGGTATATATCTTCTGTAGACAGTGGAAACTTCATAGGATATTTGTATATAGTAAAACAGTTCTTAGAAGAAAACTTATTAGATGATAGAATAATAATTTTAAAAAATTTTGTGGAGAGTTTTATAAATAAAACAGATTTTAGCGTTTTGTTTGACAATAAAAAAAGGTTGTTTTCAATAGGGTTTAATATAGAAGAAAACAAGCTTACAGATTCATATTATGATTTATTAGCATCTGAAGCAAGACAGGCCAGCTTTGTTGCAATTGCTAAAAAAGATATTACATCAAAACATTGGAATAATTTAAGTAGAACATTAACTTCTTTAAATGGATATAAAGGTCTTATTTCATGGTCAGGTACAGCATTTGAATATCTAATGCCAAATATAAATATGAAGATGCACTCAGGAAGTTTATTGGATGAATCTTGCAAATTTATGATTATGAGTCAAAGAGAATATGCAAAAAAATTAGGTATTATTTGGGGAATATCAGAGTCTGCATACAATTTAAGAGATTTAAATTTTAACTATCAATACAAAGCGTTTGGAATACCATGGCTTGGGCTTAAAAGAGGCTTGGCAGATGAAATGGTGGTTTCTTCGTATGGATTGATACTTGCAATTGTATATGAACCTAAGGAAGTAATTAAAAACTTGAAAATATTAGAAAATGAAGGAATGTATAATAAATATGGATTTTATGAAGCTATTGATTTTACAACAGCAAGATTAAAATATGGGCAGAAAAATGCTTTGATAAAAACATATATGGCACATCATCAGGGATTAATATTAATATCAATAAATAATTTAATAAATAGTGAAGTAATGAACAATAGATTCAATAAAAATCCAGAAATAGAAGCAATAGATATTTTATTGCAAGAAAGAATGCCAGATAAAGCAATTATAACTAAAGAGAAAAAAGAAAAAGTTGAAAAAATTAAGGCAAAAGATTATGAAACATATACAGAAAGAATATTTACAAAACTTGATGAGAAAATACAAAGAAGTAATGTTATTTCAAATGGGAATTATACAATATGTAATAAGTTAAACGGCACAGGGTTTAGTAAATGGAGAAATATTTATATAAACAAATTTAAACAAACAGAAGATTATTCACAAGGAATTTTGTTTTATATAAAAAACATTAGAACAAATAAAGTGTATGCAAATACAGTATTAAACGAATTTGAAAAACCAGATAGATATGTTACAAGTTTTGCACCGGATAGAACAAAATATGTACGAATTGATGGAAATATAGAGACTACAACCTATGTAACTGTTTCACCAAGCGATGCTGTTGAAATACGAAGATTGGAAATAAAAAATAATGGTTGGAATGACGAAACTCTTGAAATTACTAGTGCATTTGAACCAGTATTATCTTTAAAAGAGCAAGATTATGCACATCCAGCATTTAATAATTTATTTTTAACATTTGAATATATAGATGAATTAAATTCAGTATTAATCCAGAGAAAAAAGAGAGAACAAAATCAAAATGAAGTGTATTTAGGTTCCATTTTTAATACAGAACATGAGACAATTGGAGACTTTGAATATGAAATAGATAAGGAAAAATTTTTTGGACGAGAAAATATAGGAATACCACAAGCTGTAATTGAGTCTAAACCATTAGGAAAGAGATTAGGTTTAGTTACAGATTCAGTTGTAGCAATGAAAAGAACAATTAAGATAAAGGCAAAAGAAAAAGTATATTTAGATTTTGTTATTAGTATATCAAATAATAAACAAGAGGTAATAGATTTAATTTCAAAATATAAAAATCAGAATGAAGTAAGCAAATTAATAGAATTAGCAAAGGCAAAGGCAGAAGCAGAGGCGATATATTTAACAACAACAGGAAAAGAAATAGAACTGTATCAAAATATTTTAACATATTTAATTTTTGAAAACCCATTAAAAAAATTGCAAATTGGTGAGGTACCAAAAGAAGTGTTTTCACAAAGTGAACTTTGGAAATATGGAATTTCTGGAGATGTCCCTATATTGCTTGTGAAAATACAAGATGCAAATGATATATATGTTGTTTCAGAGGTTTTAAAAGCATATGAATATTTAAAAATTAAAGATATAAATATAAATATTGTAATTTTAAATGAAGAAATAAATTCATATGAGCAATATGTAAAAGATGCTGTTTATTCTGAAATATTAAACAAGCAATTAGATTATTTACAAAATAGTGAAATATATGTAATTAATTCTAGCGAAGTAAGTAAAAGAGATATCGACTTATTAGATGTTACGGCTAATTTAATAATTAATGCTCAAAAGGGAAGTATAGCTACTCAATTAAAAGAGCTTGAAGATGAATATATAAACATAGAAAATAATATTGCAGAGGAATTTTTTAGCTATATAGAAGAGGCAGAAACTGCGGAAATAGATAATGCTCAGAACTTAAAATACAATAATGAGTATGGTGGTTTTTCTGAGAGTGGTGAAGAATATAATATAAAAATTAATAAAAATAAAAAACTTCCAACTGTGTGGAGCCATATAATGGCAAATGAAAAATTTGGAACATTAGTAACTCAAAATTTAGGCGGATATACTTGGAGCGAAAATTGTAGATTAAATAGATTAACTGTTTGGAATAACAATCAGGTGTTAGATATTCCTTCAGAAATAATATATTTAAAAGATAAAATAAATGGGAATATATGGTCATTTAACAATAGTTTAAATAAGAAAAATATAGATATGAATGTAACTTATGGTTTTGGATATGCAAAATATAAAATGATGTATAATGGGATATTGCAAGAACTACAGGTTTTTGTTCCTAAAAATGATGCAACAAAGATTAATATAATAAAACTAAATAATACAACTGCAAGCAAAAAAGAAATATCAATAATATATTACCTGAAAATTGCAATGGCTGAGGATGAATTGAAGTCTTTAGGATTTATAGATGTAAGAAAAGATGGAAATATGGTATATGCTAAAAAAGTATATAGTAATGAATTTAAAAACGATATATTGTATGCTACTAGTAGTGAAATAATAAATTCGTTCACAGGAAATAAAAATAAATTTATAGGTTTAAAGACTCTTGAAATTCCTAAGGGAGTGACAAATGTTAATTTAGATAATAAATCCGGATTTGGAGAAAAACCATGTGTTGCATTTGAAATAAAAGTGCAACTAGACCCATATGAAAACAAAGAAATATCTTTAGTATTTGGAAAAGAAGAAAGTATAATTAATACAAAAGATATGTCATATAAGTATTCAAAAATATCAAATTGTACAGAAGAATTGAAAAAAATTAAACAGTATTGGAATGGTTTATTAAATACAATTAAAGTAAAAACTCCAATAGAGTCAATAAATATAATGCTTAATGGTTGGAGTATATATCAAACTATTACATCTAGGCTATGGGCAAAAACAGGTTACTACCAGTCAGGAGGAGCAATAGGGTTTAGAGACCAGTTACAAGATACACTAGCATTAAAATATTTAGATATTGAATTTATGAAAAAACAAATTATTAGACACTGTGAACATCAATTCTTAGAAGGAGATGTTGAACACTGGTGGCATGAGGAAACAAAAAGAGGAATTAGAACTAAGTTTTCAGATGATTTATTATGGCTATGTTATTCGGTAGCAGAGTATTTAGAGGCAACTAGTGATTATGAATTCCTAGATGTAAAAGTACCATATCTTTCAGGAGAACTATTAAGTGAAGATATAGATGAAAGATATGATATATATGAAAAAAGTGATATTAGCGGTTCAATATATGAGCATTGCATAAAGTCAATTGAAAAGTCATTAAACTTTGGAGAAAATGGTATTCCTAAAATTGGCTCTGGAGACTGGAATGATGGACTTAATACAGTTGGTAATAAAGGAAAAGGTGAGAGTGTATGGTTAGGATTCTTTTTATATGACATATTGAATAAATTTATACCAATATGCAAAGTTAAAGGCGATGAAGAAAAAACTGCAAGATATGAAGATATAAACTTGAAATTAAAGAAATCACTTAATAGTATATGTTGGGATGGTAGATGGTTTAAAAGAGCATTTACTGATAATGGAGAAACATTAGGAAGTATTGAAAATGAAGAATGTAGAATAGATAGTATTTCACAAAGTTGGGGAGTAATATCTAAAGCAGCAGATAATGATAAAAAATATATAGCACTAGAAAGTTTAGAAAATCATTTAATAGACAAAGAAAACGGAATAATTAAATTATTAGATCCTCCGTTTAATAAGGGAAAAATAGAACCAGGATATATAAAAGCATATTTACCAGGAGTAAGAGAAAATGGAGGACAATATACACATGCAGCAGTATGGGTAATAATTGCACTAACTTATTTAGGTTTTGGAGATAAGGCAGAGGAATATTACAAAATGATTAATCCAATAGAGCATGCACGAACAAGAGAAATGGCACAAAAGTATAAAGTAGAACCATATGTTATTTCAGCAGATATATATGGAGCAAATAATTTAGTAGGTAGGGGCGGTTGGACATGGTATACTGGTTCTAGTAGCTGGTTTTATAAAGCTGGAGTAGAAAATATACTAGGCTTTAAAATACGAAGCGGATATATTTTTTTAGAACCATGTATTTCAAGCAAATGGGAGGAATATACTATTCAATATAAATATAAAACAAGTGTGTACAATATTAAAGTAAAAAATCCACAAAAAAGAAATTGCGGACAAATTGATAAAATGATAATTAATGGGGTTGAAGAGGAGGAAAAAAGAATTAAATTATTAGATAACGGACAGATTTATGAAATTGAAGTAATTATATAAAACAAATTTATAAATAAAAAAATAAAAAATTTGTAAAAAACTTGTACAAAATCAATTAATGTGATATAAAATAATTATTATAATAGATTTGTTTATGAAAGGGGAACCTTTGTGGAAGAGGAAATTGTATATAATAAAAAAACAATATTAATAGTTGATGATGAAAAACCTATAGTAGACATATTAGTGTACAACTTACAAAAAGAAGGATATGATACACTTGAAGCAAACGACGGCGTTTCAGCTGTGGAAATTGCATTAAATAAAAAACCAGATTTAATTTTGTTAGATATAATGCTACCAAAACTAGATGGCTTAACAGTTTGCAAAAGAATAAGAAATTATTTGAATGTGCCAATTTTAATGTTAACAGCAAAAGATGAAGAAATAGATAAAATATTAGGATTAGAATTAGGTGCAGATGATTATGTTACAAAACCATTTAGCGTTAGAGAATTAATGGCTAGAATAAAAGCAAATTTAAGAAAAGCTGATGTTAATGTATCATCAAAAAATAATGATGCTGATACAGAACAAAATGGAAATGTAATGGAAGTTGGACTTCTAAAATTAGATTTAGATAAGTTTGAAGCAAAGGTTAGTGGAGAAGTAATAGATTTAACATTAAGAGAATTTGAAGTTTTAAAATTCTTAGCAACACAACCAGGGCAAGTTATAACAAGAGAAATGTTATTAGAAAAAGTATGGGGTTATGAGTATTACGGAGATATTAGAACTGTAGATGTTACAGTTAGAAGAATAAGAGAAAAAATTGAAAAAGATACAGCAAATCCTAAAATACTAATAACAAAAAGAGGCGTAGGTTATTACCTAGCAACAAAATAGATAAGTATTAATTTAGGCGGGCCGAAAGCCCGCTTTTATGCAATTGGAGGAAAAATGTTAAAAAATATTCAAATTAAAATAATATTAATATTTGCAGTTTTAGGAATTGTAATAATTACGGGATTAGGAATTTTTTATATGTTTTCATTGGAAAACTTAGGGATTACAGTTACAGAAAAAGAGGCAATAGAATCACAAATTAATCAAATAAGAACAATTACATTAGTAACAATAGGAATTTTTGCGTTTATTTGTATTATGGTTGGCTTATTTGTTTCAAAGGTAATAATTGCACCTATTGCCAAGTTAGTAAAAAGTGCAGAAAAAGTTGTAGCAGGAGAAGAAGTTGAGTTAACTACAATAACAGAAGGGAAAAATAGTAAAAGTGAAATAGATGACTTAGTACAGGCTTTTGGGGCGATGACAAATGAGTTAAAAGAAAACTTAAATGAAGTGTCAAGACAAAAGAAACAAATAGAAACAATATTATTACATATGACTGATGGTATTATAGCTTTTAATATCGAAGGAGAGATAATCCATATTAATCCAGCAGCTTCAAAAATATTGCTATTAACACCAGAAGATAATAATTTTGAAAAGATATTTAAAAAAATAAATGTAAATATAAATTTAGAAAAAATTATATATTTAGAAGACTGGGCGACTACAGAACAGAGAACTAATGTACAAGATAAATGTGTAAATATGTTTTTTGCACCTTTCAAAAACGAAAATGATAGACCAGCAGGAATGATGGTAGTTATACAAGATATTACAGAGCATGTAAGACTAGATAATATGAGAAAAGAATTTGTAGCTGATGTTTCTCACGAATTAAAAACTCCAATTACATCAATTATGGGATATGCAGATACTTTGCTAGAGGGAGAATACGAAAAGGAAATTCAAGATAAATTTTTAGGAGTAATTGCTTCAGAATCTAGAAGAATGGCAAGATTAGTTAGTGATTTGCTTACTCTTTCAAAATATGATAATAACAATACAAAATGGGAGAAATCTGAATTTGATTTAGGTGAACTTGTTAAAAAGTGCGAAGAAAGTTTACAATTAGAAGTAGAAAAGAAGGAACATAAGGTAGAATGCTTTGTTACAGCAAATGTACCCCCAGTTTTTGCAGATAAAGATGGAATTGAAAGAGTTGTATTAAACATTTTAACAAATAGTATTAAATATACAAAAAAAGGTGGAATAATAAAAATATATGTTGGATTTGTATATAATGATGCATATATTAAAATAATTGATAATGGAATAGGAATACCAGAACAAGATTTAACAAGAATATTTGAAAGATTTTATAGAGTAGATAAAGCAAGAACTAGAGAAATGGGTGGTACAGGACTAGGACTATCTATAGCAAAAGAAATTTTAGATAAAAATAGTGGAAATATAGATATAAAGAGTGAAGTTGGAAAAGGTACAGAAGTTGTTATAAGAATTCCAACTAAACAATAAAAATTAATTGATAAATAGATTTGAATGATGTATAATAAAATAAGA
>CAZTHC010000026.1:0-15059 GCA_964613425.1 uncultured Lachnospiraceae bacterium | reverse complement strand
GCTTTATGTGTTCCTTTATTTTTTAAACATGCAAAAGAAGTTCTAATAAATTTAGGAACAATATATGGTTTTATAAATTCTTCAACATACCATTGGTGTACAATTCTATCTATATATGGGAGTGCATTTATAATTCTTTCTTTTGGTTCATACACTTTAAATGCGTAGTATTCTCCTAAGTGGTATTTATTGTTTTTAATATTATTTAATAAATTTGTTATATTATTTTCTAAATTTAATTCAAATTTTATTACTTCTTTTTTATATGTTTTGTGAATTCTAGCTCTATTATGTGCCTGAATTAATTTTTCAAATGTTAAGTTTTTATCAAAACAATTCTTTATTTTTTTAGGCATAAATTAATCCACCCACCCAACATATTGCAAATATCTGTAACTAAACTACTCCAAGTTGTATAGTTTTGCATAGAAATATATTTATATTTATATGATAATCTAATTTGAACTTTAAATAAATCTAGTGTTATATCTAGTTCAGTCAAATATTTTAGTTTGTCATTATTTTTATAAGTTTTAATAGAATGAATAAGTAATCTTAGCCCAGAATATAAAGCCTTTTTATTTCTTCTACTAAAGCGAAAGTTTCAGATTTTGGATATTTTCTTACTAAATCATTTGTATAATAAATAAGTTCTATGTATTTTTGATAAATTTTTAAATTTTCTTTTGTATTAGTATTCAATTTATTCTTCTCCTATCTTTATGTTTTGAGGCATCAAAGGACGCTGGCTCTGTAAAAATTTTTATAAATTATTTTATAATATCTTTTATTTTAGATAATTTGTTTTTTGTTTCGTATAAAAAATCAAAAGCTTGTTTAATAGATAAAGAATCAATATCTAAATTAATAATATTATTTATAATAATTTTTACTGTTTCATTATCTATATAAGTATTTAATGGGGATAATGTAGAAGTTGAAAAATCAATTATTTGTACAGAATAGTTTAGATTTTGTAATAATCGTTTATATTTTTCTAAAGAAGAAGTAGGGAAACCACACTTAATAACGGAATCATTTAATTCTGTTAGTTTTAGTCCAGTAAGATTAGAAAAAAATTGAGCATCTTCTTCAAGAAATATATAAAATAAGCCAGATTTAAATAAATATAAGGTTTCATTATTTTCCTTTTTTAGTTGAACATATTTTAAATATATTTTACTCATATACTTCACCTCCTTCTTAAAAAATATATTACAAAAGTTATGCGAAAAATGTCGAATGCTGTCAAGAAAAAGAAAATATTGTAAAAACGGATATTTATTGTAAAACAATGGGCGTGTTTCATACGCTCAATTAAATTGGCAATAAGATTCTTCGCTGGGAATGCGATGTAAGAAAGGCTCAGAATGACATACAAATTATGGATTCTCATGTCAAATTCTTTCAAATGATTGGAGGTATATGGAAAGAAATTGTTTATGATAATATGAGAAATGTAGTCTCTAAACTTATTGAAAAGAATGAAAAAGAATTAAATGAAGATTTAGTAAAAATGAGCTTGTATTATGGATTTGAGATAAATGTAACAAATGCATTTAGTGGTAATGAAAAAGGTTATGTAGAAGGAAGTGTTAAATATTTAAGAAACTCATATGTTTTAAAAAGCAATCCAAAACTAAAATCCATATTTGATAAATATTATACTAATAATCCAAAAAAATTTATAGATATAATTTCAAAAAAAAATTGTCATATGAAGATTTTGATAGAAAATTGTATAATCCAGAGTTTATCAAAGAATTTGATGAGCTAGATAAACTAGAATTTATAGAAAAAAAGAAAATATAATTTAGTGATACTAGATGAACTTGGGTATGTTTCATTTGATAAAGAAGGTTGTAAGATATTATTTAATTTATTATCAAATAGAAATGATAAAGGGTCAATAATAACAGCAACAAATTTAACTTTTGATAGATGGGAGGAGATATTTAAAGATGCAATGCTTACTGGTGCAATGGTAGATAGATTAGCCTATAAAGCTCATATATTAGATCTTTCAAGAGATATTAGCCATAGATATGAAGAAACTGTTTCTTGGAAAAATAGTAAAAATATGTAAATTTTATAGTTGAAAAAGTGGTCCGTTTTTCAATTATAAAATGGTCCATTTTTTACTTGACAAATATAGAATTAGTTGCTATTGGATTTTGAATGGAATTATTTTAAAAAACTTAAAAAATTTTTAAAAAACACTTGCAAATTATATAGTTATGTATTAGAATTTATACAAAGTGGAGAGAAGTGGTAGAAAGTGCCACAAAATAGAACTGAGGTGAAACGAAGTGTTTATTGGTGAATACGAGCATTCAGTAGATGTTAAAGGTAGGCTTATTATGCCAGCTAAACTTAGAGAAGACATTGGTGAGAAGTTTGTTGTAACAAAAGGTTTAGATGGTTGCTTATTTGCGTATTCACAAAAAGAATGGGAAAACTTCGAAGAAAAACTAAAACAACTTCCACTTACAAATAAAAACGCAAGAGACTTCGTTAGATTTTTTCTAGCAGGAGCTATGGAATGCGAAATAGATAAACAAGGTAGATTCCTAATTTCGAGTAATTTAAGAGAATATGCAACTTTGGAAAAAGAAGTAATTATTGTAGGGGTACTAAATAGAATCGAAATTTGGAATAAAGAAAAATGGAAACAGGTTGATTCAAATATTTCTGCAGATGAAATTGCAGAAAATATGACAATGATTGGTATATAACTTTTTAATTAAAGTTTATATAGATTAACACAAAAGCTTTAAAACACAAAAGAATTTTTAAAGTACAAAAGATAAAATTTTTAAGATACAAAAGAATTTTTACAAAAGATAAGGTTTTAAGAAACATAAGTACCCTAAAAACAAAAGATTTAAATTCACAAAAGAACAAAATAGGGGACGGCCAAAAGTCGTTCCCTATTAATTTAAATCAAATAATTTATATGAAAAAGGGGAACAAAATTGGAGTTTAAGCACAAATCTGTATTGTTAGATGAATGTATACAAGGCTTAAATATTAAGCTAGATGGAATTTATTTAGATGGAACCCTAGGCGGTGCAGGTCATAGCTTTGAGATAGTGAAAAAATTATCTTCAAAGCGGAATGCTAATTGGAGTAGATAGAGACACTGAGGCTTTAGAAGCTGCAAAGGAAAAACTTAAGGATTTTAACAACGTAAAATATATACATGGAAATCACGACGATATAAAGAATATTTTGGAAACAATGAGCATAAATGGTGTTGATGGAATTTTATTGGATTTAGGAGTTTCATCATATCAAATAGATGAAGCAAGTAGGGGATTTAGCTATATAAACGATGCAGAGTTAGACATGAGAATGGACAAAACGCAAAATCTTACAGCTAAAACACTGGTAAATTCATATTCAAAGGAAGAATTAACAAGAATTTTATTTGAATATGGAGAAGAAAAATTTGCAAGAAAAATTGCAAATGAAATATGTGAATATAGAAAAAACAAAGAAATAGAAACAACAAAAGAATTAGTTCAAATAGTAGAACAAAGTCTGCCAGAATTTGCAAAGCATGGGGAGGGACATCCTGCTAAGAGAACTTTTCAAGCAATACGCATAGAAGTAAATAATGAAATAGAACCATTATACAATACTGTATTAGATTGTATTAAATGTTTAAATAAAAACGGAAGATTGTGTGTTATAACATTTCATTCATTAGAAGATAGAGCTGTTAAATTAGCATATACAGATGCATTAGGAAAATGTACATGCCCAAAAGATTTACCATATTGTGTGTGTAATAAACAAGTGCTAGGAAGAATTATTAATAAAAAACCAATTCTTCCATCAAAAGAAGAACTACAAGAAAACTCTAGAAGTAAAAGTGCAAAATTAAGGATTTTTGAAAGAATATAAATTGTTAAGAGGGAGGGAAAAAAGTGCCAAGAAGTTTATATAATTATCAATATGAAACTAGTCCAAGAAAACTACAGCCTGAGTATCCGCCTAAGAAAAATCCATATAAAAAGAAAAAAACGACAGTAAAGACAACGAAAAAAGTACAAAAGAAAACAGAACAAAATAAGTTAAGTAAAAGCAAATCTAAAATTATAATATGTATAGCAATTGGTTTTGTAGTTTTATTAGCAATAAGTTATAGAAATACGAAAATAAACGAAGAATTTGCAGAAATTCAAAGCTTAAAAAAAGAATTGGCATTAATAAATAAAGAAAACGAACAAATAGAAGTTAGTATTGAAAACAGTATGAATCTTAACAATCTGGAGCAGGAAGCCAAAACAAGATTAGGAATGCAAAAACTAAATAATAATCAAAAAATATATTTAAATCTACCTAAAAAAGATTATGTAGAACCTGCAACAGAAGCAGTTATAATAGAAAATGAAGAAACTTCAATATTCAGAAGTATAATAAGTAAAATAACGAATATATTTTAATAAAGATTAGAACTAATTAAATAGTTACTAATCTTTTTTTTATTTATCAGCATAAATAATAGTTGCAAATTGTAGATACGGTATATTACTGTCATGTTGAGCGAAACGAAGTGGAGTCGAAACATCTCACAAATAAATAATAAATAAAACATATTGTAAATTCTAGGGGCGTATTGTATACGCCCGCAAATAAATATATTACAAACAGTCCGCCAAATCTCGTCGGGAATAATATGTGAATATTAGTGAATGGTGAATGGTTAATAGCGAATAGTGAATAGTTTTCATTGTAGGGGTCGGCGTCCTCGACGACCCGTAAATAAAGCATCTTGTAATTTGTAGGGGCGTATTGTATACGCCCGCAAATAAATACATTACAAACAGTCTCACAAATCTTGTTGGTGATAAAAGGAGGTAATAATGAGAATTACTAATATAGCTAGAAAAAAGAGAATGAAAATAATGCTATATGCTACATTTATTGTTCTTTTCTCTCTTGTTTTAAGAATTGGATGGATTCAAATGGTGCAAGGTTCAGAGTTACAAGCTATGGCATATGAACAGCAAACATTAAATAGAAGGATTAATCCTAAAAGAGGAACAATATATGACTCAACAGGAGTTGTATTAGCAATGAGTGCAACAGTAGAAACAGTAACGGTGAATCCCAGTAATATTTCTAAAGAAAATAAAGAAAAAGTAGCTACTGCACTTTCTAATATATTTAATTTAGATTATGAAACTGTGCTAAAAAAAGTAAAAAAACGTAGTTCTATAGAAACAATTATAAAAAAAGTAGATAAAGAAAAAACAAACCAGTTGAGACAGTGGTTGAATGATAATAATATACTTTCAGGTGTTAACATAGATGAAGATACTAAAAGGTATTATCCATATTCTGAATTGGCTTCCCACATAATAGGTTTTTGCGGAAGTGATAATCAGGGATTAGATGGAATTGAGTCTAGATTTGATACAGAATTAAAAGGAGAGAAAGGTAAAATACAAAAATTGACAGATGCAACGGGTAAAGATATTGGAACAACTGGTGAATCATATGTTGATGCAATTGACGGCAAAGATTTAGTTTTATCAATAGATATGACTGTTCAAGGAATAATAGAAAAATACTTGAAACAAGCATGCATAGATAATGTGTGTACAGACGGTGGAAATATTCTTGCAATGAATCCTAAAACTGGAGATATTTTAGCAATGGCTACATATCCATACTATAATTTAAACGAACCATATGAAATCAACACAGAAGAATTAAAGAATAATTGGGGAAATATACAGTCATCTGAAAGAACAAAATTATTACAACAAATGTGGAGAAATAAAGCTATTGCGGATAGTTATGAACCTGGTTCAACATTTAAATTAATAACTGCATCTGCGGCTTTAGAAGAGGGAATAACTACAGGAACAGACAGCCAAGGAGAATTTTGTTGCACTGGCGGAATTCAAATAGCAGGGGTAAGAATAAAGTGTTGGAGATATTATAGACCACACGGCCCAGAATCTTTAAGAACAGCTTTAATGAATTCATGTAATCCAGTGTTCATAGGATTACGGACAAAAAATAGGTGTAAGTAAGTACTATAGTTATTTAGAAAAATTTGGCTTGCTTGGAAGAACTAGAATAGATTTACCAGGAGAAGCATCACGGTATTTTTTTGAAAGAAAATAAAGTTGGACCAGTAGAATTAGCAACAATATCGTTTGGTCAAAGATTTGAGATAACTCCTTTACAAATGATAACAGCAGTATCATCAATAGCAAATGGTGGGAAATTGGTAAAACCACGAATAGTTAAGCAAATTATAAATCGAGCAACAGGAGAAATAGAAAATATAGAAGTTCAAACAAAGAATGAGGTAATATCTAAAAAAACAGCAGAACAAGTATTAGATATGATGAAATCGGTAGTAGATGAAGGAACAGGAAAAAATGCAAGAGTTCTGGGATATTCAATAGGTGGAAAAACAGGAACATCAGAAGATGGAGTAAACACAAATAAATACGTTACATCGTTTATAGGTGTTGCTCCAATAGAGAATCCTGAAATAGTATTACTAATTACACTGTATAATCCCACAGGGGAAGGTGGGCATCAAGGCGGTGGAGTCGCAGCTCCTATAGCTTCACAAGTTTTTGGAGAAGTTTTGCCATATTTAGATGTAATAAAAAATCAAGATGCACAAGAGGTTACACAAGTAGTTGTTCCTAATGTGTGTAATTTAACCGTAAAAGAAGCACAAAAAAAGCTAAAGGATATAGGATTAGATATACAACTTGAAGAACAAGAGATAGATAAAGCTGTTTCAGTAGTGACAGAACAATTACCAAAAGAAGGAATAAAAATAAGTACAGGAACAAAAATTTTTTTAAGTATTAATTAATTAAAATTTAAATAAAACCTATACAAATTTAAAATTTAATTATATAATATTCTTGAATTTTAATAGGGTAAAAATATTGAACAACTAGATGTTTTATGGAGGTTTATATGGAGTTAAAAAATGTTTTAAATGGATTAGAAGGATTAAAAGCTAAAGGAAATTTAGAGATAGATATAATAAACATAGAATCAGATTCAAGGAAAATAACAAAAGGGAGTATGTTTATAGCAATTAAAGGATTTAATGTAGATGGTCATGATTATATACAAACTAGTATAGACAATGGAGCAATAGCTATTGTCGTTGAAGATGGATTTGATTTTAAAAAGATAAATATACCAGAAGGTGTTACGTTAATAGTAGCGCCAGACACAAGAAAAGCATTAGCGATTGCTTCTTGCAATTTCTATGATAATCCGTCAAGAAAATTTAAATTAGTTGGAGTAACAGGAACTAAGGGAAAAACAACAACAACATTTATGATTAAATCTATATTAGAAAGAAACGGACAAAAAGTTGGATTAGTAGGAACAATAGCATCATATATTGGAAAAGAAAAATTAGAAGATAGCAACAGAACAACACCAGAAAGTTTAGAGTTACAAAGAATTTTTTACAAAATGGCAGAAGAAAAAGTAGATACAGTTATTATGGAGGTTTCTTCTCAAAGCTTAAAACTTAATAGAGTTGCCGGTTGTGACTTTAATATAGGAGTGTTTACAAATCTTTCTGAAGACCATATTAGTCCGAAAGAACATCCAGACATGGAGGATTATTTTAATTCAAAATTAAAATTATTTGAAATGTGCAAATATGGTTTTGTAAATGCTGATGATTTTAGAACAGCAAAAGTTAAAAATTTAATTACTGATTGTGATATAAAAACTTATGGAATAGATAATGCAGCAGATTTATTAGCAAAAGATATAACAGTTACAAATTCAAGTGTAGATTTTAAAATTAAATTAGAAAATAAAAATGAAAGAATTAAAACTGTAATACCAGGAAGATTTAGTGTATATAATTCTTTAGCAGCAATTAGTGTATGCAGAAAATTGGGAGTAGATGCAGAAACGATTAAAGAAGCTTTATTAGAAGTGTCTGTTCCAGGAAGAAGCGAACTAGTTCCAAATAAAAAGGGTCTTACAATAATGATAGATTATGCACATTCACCAGAAAGTATTCAAAATATATTGAATGCTGTAAAAAGCTACACAAAGGGAAGAGTAATATCTGTTTTCGGTTGTGGAGGAGATAGAGACACTGCAAAACGTGCTATTATGGGAGAAATATCAGGAACAATTGCAGACTTTACAATAATAACATCAGATAACCCTAGAACAGAAGAACCTTTAAAAATAATTGAACAAATTGAAGAAGGAGCTAAAAAGGTAAAGGCAAAGTATATAGTAATTGAAGATAGAAGAGAAGCTATTAAGTATGCAATAGATATGGCAAATAAAATGGATATAGTTGTTTTAATAGGAAAGGGACATGAAACATATCAAGAAATAAACGGCAAAAAATATCCATTTGATGAAAGAGAAGTTATAAAAAAGATAATAGGCTAATATAGAATTTTATTATGAATTTATGTAAGAATCGACATTATCGACGACCTGCATTTTCAGAAATATATTATCAAAACAAGATTTGGGAGATTAAGAATATACAAAAAAACTAGGAGGAATATATGGATTTTCAAATAAAAATATTGCTAGTAGCATTTGTAGCAACAGTTATATTTGCAATATTTATAATACCAGTGTTGAGAAAGCTAAAAGTTGGGCAAATAGAAAGAGATGATGGACCACAGTCTCATTTAAAAAAACAAGGAACTCCAACAATGGGAGGAATAATAATTGTTATAGGAGTAATAATTGCTACAATAGGAGGAATTATTTATTATTCAAAACAAGATGTTCAAGTGGCAAAAAATCTGTTACCAATTTTGTTTGTAACTATTGGATTTGGATTAATAGGATTTATAGATGATTTTAAAAAATTAGTATTAAAAAACACAAAAGGCTTAAAGCCGATATATAAAATAATCGGCCTACTTATCATAGCTACAGCATATGTATTATATTTAGTTAAATTTTTAAATATAGGTACTTCTACATATATCCCAATACTAAAGGTAGAGATAGTGTTACCAATAATAGTGTATATAGTATTTGCAATATTAGTAATGATAGCAACAACAAATGCCATTAATTTGACAGATGGGGTAGATGGATTAAGTACAACAGTAACTACTATTATATTGACAGCATTAACAGTAATTGCAATTATTCTAGATGTTAAAGAAATAATAGTATTTGGTAGTATTTCAGTTGGAGCGTGTTTGGCATTTTTGATATTTAATTTAAATCCAGCAAAAGTTTTTATGGGAGACACAGGTTCATTAATGCTTGGAGGAGTTATATCAGCTATGGCATTGTACTTAAAAATGCCTTTAATACTAATTATTATAGCAATTGTACCTATAATAGAAACTGCTTCTGTAATGATGCAAGTTTTGTACTTTAAGAAAACTGGAAAAAGAATATTCAAAATGGCACCAATACATCATCATTTTGAACTAAGTGGCTGGAAAGAGAACAAAATTGTGTCTATATTTGGAATTATTACATTAGTAACATGTATAATAGCAATATATTGTATATAAAATAGTAATCTAATTTAGAAAGGAAAAGTTATGGTAAAAAAAGAAGTAAATATATTAAAAAAACCATTTGACTTTACATTATGTATAACCGTGTTTTTATTGTTATCCTTAGGAATTACAATGGTACTTTCGGCGAGTGCACCAAAGGCTTTAGCAGAAACTGGGAATAGTTACGCATATGTAAAAATGCAGGCAATATCAGCTGTAATTGGAATAGTTTTAATGTTTATAATTTCTAAAATAGATTATAGAATATATAAAAAGTTCGACAAAATAGCGTATGTAGTTACCATTTTATTATTGATTAGCGTTTCATTAATAGGATCAGACGCATATGGAGCAAAAAGATGGATAGATTTAGGATTTACAACATTTCAACCATCAGAACTTGCAAAATTATCTTTAATAGTATTTTTTGCTGCATATTTAACAAATCATAAAGACGATTTAAAAAATGTAGTTACTGGTTTTTTTAAACCAATAATATTGTTGATACCAATATTAGTAATATTAATATTTTTACAAGACCACCTAAGTGTATGTATTGTAATTGTAGGAGTAATTTCAATAATGATGTTAATGGCAGGAAGCAGATTGTCACATTTTTTAACTTTTGGGACAGCAGGAGTAGCAGCTGCTGGAGTTGGAATGTTTGCATTAGCACAAGCTACTGGAAAAGGAGCATTTAGATTAACAAGGGTTGCAAGTTTCTTAGATCCATGGCAGAATCCAACAGGAGATGGGTGGCAGATTATACAAAGCTTATATGCTATTGGTTCAGGAGGATTATTTGGAAGTGGTTTAGGTGGTAGTAAACAAAAGTATTTATATATATCAATGCCACAAAATGACTTTATATTTTCAGTACTTGCTGAAGAATTAGGTTTTATAGGATGCATAGCTGTAATTGCATTATTTGCAATATTTATATGGCGTGGAATAGTAATAGCAATGAAAGCACCAGATTTATTTGGCAGTTTATTAGCAATAGGAATAACCGCTTTAGTAGGAATACAAGTAATAATAAATATAGCAGTTGTTACATCATCAATGCCAGTTACAGGAATGCCATTACCATTTTTCAGCAATGGTGGAACAGCATTAATGATATTATTATGTGCAATAGGTGTGTTATTAAATATTTCTAGGAATTCAAATAAAGCGTAGGTCATATATATAACATTATTAATGTCATGTTGAGCGAAACGAAGTGAAGTCGAAACATCTCATAGATAAATAACATATTGCAAAGGGCGTATTGAAAAATATTGGAGGTAAAAATGAAGGTTATAATTGCAGCAGCAGGTACCGGAGGACATATAAACCCAGGTATCGCAATAGCAAATAAAATAAAAAAAGAAGATAAAAATTCACAAATAATATTTGTTGGAACAACTAGAGGACTTGAGAATGACTTGGTTCCAAGAGCAGGTTACGAATTAAAAACAATAGAAGCATATGGAATTCTAAGGAAGATAAGTATACAAAATTTTAAAAATATTTTTAAAACAATAAACGGTTACAAAGAAGCAAAAAAAATAGTTAAAGATTTTAAACCAGATGTTGTAATTGGTACAGGTGGATATATTTGTGGACCAGTTATAACAGCTGCAAAAAAGTATAATATACCAACATATTTACATGAAAGTAATGCGTTTCCAGGAATTGCAATAAAAATGCTTTCTAAAAAAGTAAATAAAGTATTTGTAGGATTTGATGATGCCAAAAAAAGATTACCAAGAGCAAAGAAAATAATAACAACAGGTACACCAACAAAAATAAAAGGAATTGAATTAACTGATATTGCAAAAGATGAAATTAAGAAAAAAGAAGGACTAAAATTAGATTTACCAATAGTATTAGTTTTTGGGGGAAGTCAGGGAGCAAAATCAATTAACAACACATTAATTGATATTATACAAAAAAGATCAAATAAGAATTTTCAAATAATGTGGGCTGCAGGACCTGTACAGTATGATATAATTAAAGATGAACTTAAAAAGGCTGATATTGATATAGAGAAAATTGAAAATGTAAAAATAGTTCCATATATTTATAATATGGAGGAAATAATGAATATATCAGATGTGGTGATAGCAAGAAGCGGAGCAATGACAATAACAGAAATTGCAATAGTAGGAAAACCAGCAATATTTATTCCATATCCATTAGCAACAGAAAATCATCAAGAATATAATGCAAAAGTATTAGAAAAAGTAGGTGCAGCAAAAATTATACTAGACAAAGATTTAAATTCTAGTATTTTATTAGAAAATTTGGAAAGTATAATTAGTAATAAAGAGAAGATGTTAGAAATGGGTAATAATGCTAAAAAAATAGCAATTCAAAATGTGGAGGACAAAATTTATAACGAAATAATATAAAAAATATATTATTTATATTTACTTTTGTATTGTTTGAAAAATGTAGGGGCCGGCGTCCTCGACGACCCGCAAATAGAATTATATATTATTGCAAAAAAAGTGAATGGCAAAGAGCACAAAATTTCGATGCAATCTTAATCTAGGGAGGTAAATATGGAATATAGGTACAAGCCACAAGGCGTATGTTCAAGAGAAATGATAATAAATATAGAAAATGGAATTATTCAAAGTGTTCAAATAATAGGAGGATGCGCAGGAAATTCAATAGGAGTTTCAAGATTAGTTGAAGGCATGAAGGTAGAAGATGCAATTAAAAAAATAAAAGGAATACAATGTGGGTATAAAGGTACATCTTGTCCAGATCAATTAGCAATAGCATTAGAAGAGGCAATGGAACAAATAGCATAAAATGTCGAAAAGTATTGCAAAATGCAATATATTGCGATGAAAAATGGTTGACTATAACTTTAAAATGATATATATACTTAATTGTTCATCATTTTAAAAGTAAAGGAGGAAAATTGTTTGGATAGCTCGTCGCGAATATATTACGGTGGGACTTTTTTCGATAATAATGATCTTTTAAACACAAATGTTAAACATAAGGTAGAATTAGAATATTATAAAACTAATAATTGTATTAAAGAAGATTCCGAAAGTTATGGAATCGAAGTAATAAAAAAAGAATATATAAACAATAAGGTTTGTATTGAAACAAGCAATATAAAACATATTACAAGAGACGAAAGCAGGGCAAATGAAATACTAGAAAAACTAAAAAAGTTTAAAGTTACACCAATTGCTCTACAAGATGTTGTAGATGATTTAATATGAAATAAAAAGCTGTCAATTTTAATTAATTGAAGCTTTTATTTTTTATTATTGTCATATTAAGTGAAAAATTATAGGGGCGTATTGTATACGCCTACAAAATATATATAATATTAATGTCATGTTGAGCGGAACGAAGTGAAGTCGAAACATCTTATAGAAATTGTAGGGGCGTATTGTATACGCCCTTTTAAAAATTAATAAAAACTACTTTTGGAATATTTATATTGACAGTAAATATAAATATTGGTAGAATTAATAAATGATTTACGACTAAGAAACTGTGAAGGAGATAACAAATGATTGATAAATTGATAATTGTGGAATCACCTGCAAAAGCAAATACAATAAAAAAGTTTTTGGGTGGGAAAGTAAAAGTTGTTGCTTCAATGGGGCATATACGAGACCTACCAAAATCTAAATTAGGTGTAGATACAAAAAGTTTTGAGCCAGAATATATAAATATAAGAGGAAAAGGCGATTTAATAAAATCACTAAAGAAAGATGCAAAGGATGCAAAAAAAGTATTTCTTGCAACTGACCCTGACCGTGAAGGAGAAGCTATAGCATGGCATTTATCTACTCTTCTAGGAATAGATAAAAATGAAATATGCAGGGTTACATTTAATGAAATCACAAAAAATGCAGTATGTGAAGCTGTTAAAAACCCAAGAAAAATAGATATGGATTTAACAGATGCACAACAAGCGAGAAGAATTTTAGATAGAATAGTTGGATATAAAATTAGCCCAGTATTATGGAAAAAGGTGAAAAAAGGACTATCGGCAGGTAGAGTTCAGTCTGTAGCTGTAAAACTAGTAGTAGATAGAGAAGAAGAGATAGAAAAATTTATATCAGAAGAATATTGGAACATATATGCAACATTGTTAGATAAAAAATCAAAAAAGAATTTCCAAGCAAAATTATTAGAAAAAGATGGAAAGAAAATAGAAATAAAATCTAAAGAACAAGTAGATGGAATTTTAGCAGATATAGAAAATGCAAAATATATAGTAAAAGAAATAAAAAAAGGACAAAAGAAGAGAACACCGGCACCACCATTTACAACAAGTACAATGCAACAAGAAGCATCAAGAAAATTAGGTTTTGCATTAAAGAAAACAATGTCTGTTGCTCAAACATTATATGAAGGAGTAAAAATAGAAGAAAAAGGTACAGTAGGATTAATTACATATATGAGAACAGACTCTGTAAGAATTTCAGAACAGGCTAGAGCAGCAGCTAAAGAATATATAGAAAATCAATATGGAAAGCAATATTACGAAAATAGATATTATAAATCTAAGGCAGATTCACAAGATGCTCATGAAGCTATAAGACCAACATATATTGACTTATACCCAGAAAAAATAAAAGCAAGTTTAACAAATGACCAATATAAATTATATAAATTAATATACAACAGATTTATATCAAGTCAGATGAGTACAGCTGTATATGATACTGTTTCAGTAGATATAACAGCAAATGAATATACATTTAGAGCAAATGGACAAACATTAAATTTCAAAGGATTTATGATACTATATACAGAAACATTAGATACAGCTGAAAATGAGGAATTTGAAAAAATACCAGAATTGCAAGAAAAACAAGAGTTAATAAAACAAGAATTAGAGCCAAAACAAAGCTTTACAGAACCACCTGCTAGATATACTGAAGCAAGCTTAGTTAAAGCACTAGAGGAAAAAGGAATAGGAAGACCAAGTACATATTCACCAACAATAACAACAATTTTAGTAAGAAGATATATAGAAAAGATTCAAAAACAAATTTATCCTACAGAATTAGGAAGAATAGTAAATAAATTATTAATAGAAAACTTCCCAGATGTAATAAATGTTGAATTTACTGCAAAGATGGAGGAGGAATTTGATGAAATAGCAGAAGGAAAAGAGAAATGGAAAAATGTGATAAAAGATTTTTATATTCCTTTTGAAGTAGTAGTACAGAAAGTAGAAAAAGAATTAGAACATGTAAAATTAGAAGATGAAGTATCAGATGTACCATGTGAAAAATGTGGAAGAATGATGGTAATAAAATATGGTAAATATGGTAAATTCTTAGCATGTCCAGGTTATCCAGAATGTAAAAATGCAAAACCAATAGTAGAAACAATAGATATTCCATGTCCAAAATGTGGAGGAACAGTACAAGTAAGAAAAACTAAAAAGAGAAGAAATTATTACATATGTGAAAACAATCCAAAAACATGTGATTATATTTCATGGAATAAACCAGGAACAGAAGAAAAATCAAACAAAAAAGCAAAAACGAGAAAGAAAAAAGCATAAAA
>CAZTHC010000025.1:0-17204 GCA_964613425.1 uncultured Lachnospiraceae bacterium | reverse complement strand
TGTTTTCCATCATAAGTAACAATTAATGCTTGTTCTGGAGTTATATTAAACTTTGATACTTCTTTTCTTAACCATTTGTAATCTTTCCCTATTGCTTTTAAATTGTTATTTATTACCTTTCCATCCAATACTAAATCATATGGAATTCCTTCATATTCTGGAACAATATTTAAATCTTCTGGTATTATATTTCTCTTTTCCGGTTTTTGTATTACTGTTAACTGTCCACTTGTTTCCAATATTGCATATTCTACATCTGCTAAAGAAAAAACATTGTTTTGTCTTAATCTCTCTTGTAATTCATTTAATGTAACTTTTTCTTTTCTTAAGTTTTTTTCATCTATTTTTCCTCTATACACCAATATTGTAGGTTTCCCTGAAATAACTGCACGTATAGCCATACTTTTTAAATTTATTATTGATATAATAAAATTCATAACTAACAAACCTAAAATTGGAATAATTCCATTTGTTAACGGTATTCCTGTATCACTCATTGGAATTGAAGCTAAATCTGCTATCATAATTGCAATTGTAAGTTCAAACGGTTGTAATTGCCCTATTTCTTTCTTTCCCATTAATCTCATTGTGAATAAAACTATTATGTATATAATTATTGACCTAATAAAAGTAGCTAACAATTTTTAATCCCCTTTTTTGTTAAAATTCACAAGTATATTTTTTGCAAAAGAAATAAAAATATACTTGTAAAATTTAATTTTGAATATAATTTTTGAATTTGTAAATACTAAAATCATATACAATAAAAATATTAGCTTTTTACATTTGATATCTTTTCATAATGTAAAATCAAAATTAAATATATATATTTAAAAAGGAGGTTTTATTAATGGCTAATAATCAAACTAGTACTCAAAACATGTCAGGAACAAACACAGTTTGGCAAATAGTAGGTAGATTAATTGTTGCAGCTATAGTTCTTGCAATTACTGCATTCTTTACACCAGGATTTCATATTGCAAACTTTTGGACTTTAGTTATAGCTGCTGTTGTTCTTACTATTATGGATTATTTAATAGTTAAATTTACAGGTTTACATGCTAGTCCGTTTGGTAAGGGATTTGTAGGATTTGTTCTTTCTGTAATAATTTTATATTTAACACAATATTTCGTAGCAGGTTATACAATTTCTTGGCTTGCTGCAATAGTTGGTGCTTTAATATACGGTATTGTAGATTACTTTATTCCTGGCGAACAGCAAATGTAACTTTAAAACAAAAAATGCGGAATAATATATTCCGCATTTTTATTGTCTTTAAAATTATTTTCTTTTATTCCATTCTTCTTTATTTGTTTGTCTTTGTCTTGCTATTGCTAACGCATAACCAGGTACATCATCTGTAATTGTTGAACCTGCTGCTACAAATACATTATCTCCTAATGTTACTGGTGCTACTAAATTTGTATTTGAACCTATAAAAGAATTACTTCCTATAATAGTTTTGCTCTTATTAAATCCATCGTAATTACATGTAATTGTTCCACATCCTATATTAGTTTTTGAACCTATTTCACAATCTCCCATATAAGATAAGTGTGGTACTTTTGTTCCTTCACCTATTATAGCTTTTTTTATTTCTACAAAGCTTCCTATTTTTACATTGTTTGCAAGCTTGCATCCTTCTCTTATATATGCATTTGGACCAATATCACAATTTTCTCCAATTATTACCCCAGACTTTATTGTTGTATTTGGCTTAATAACTGTATCTCTTCCTATTATTACATTATCATATATATATGTATTGCTTATATCTTCTATTTCTACGCCGTTTTTCATATGTTCTGTGTTAATTCTCATTCTTAAAATTTTTGTTAAAATTTCTAATTGTATTTTGTCATTTACTCCTAATATTTCTGTGTTATCTTCTACAATTACTGCACCTGTTTTTAAACCTTTATCATTCATTATTTTGATAACATCTGTCAAATAATATTCTCCTTTTTTATTATTTGGAGTTATTTTATCTAAAGCTGATAATAATTCTTCAATATCAAAACAATATATTCCCGCATTTATTTCTTTTATTTCTCTTTGTGTTTCAGAAGCATCTTTATCTTCTACAATTGCAGTAACATTTCCGTTTTCATCACGAATAATTCTTCCATATCCTGCTGGTTCATCATAAATTGCAGTAAGTAATGTTGCATATTCATTTCTTTCAGTACTTTTTTCTATTAATGTTTTAATTGTTTGTGGTCTTATAATTGGGACATCACCATTTAATACTACAACTTTGCCTTTTCTTCCTTTTAAAAATTCTTTTGCTTGCATTACTGCGTGACCTGTTCCTAACATTTCTTCTTGATAAGCGTATTTTACACTATCTCCTAATACTGCTTGAACTTGTTCTCTTAAATATCCTACGATTGCAACAATATCATCTATTCCTGCTTCTCTTGCTGTTTCTACAACTCTTTTTACTAATTCTTTATCATAAATTTTATGAACCAATTTTGATTTATTTGAATTCATTCTTGTGCCTTTCCCAGCTGCCATAACAATTGCTAAATTCTCTTGCATTTTAATATCACCCTTCTATTATTATATTATTTTTAAATTATTTTGTTCTTTTTAACATTGCATATATTATCACAAAAACAAACAAATTTCAAATTAATTTTCTTCGTTTTCTTTTTTAGTTCCTATCGCAATTTTTGGTGTTTTATATAAATCCAAAATCACTCCCAAGTCCTTTGAAAACTCTTTCAACATAACTATCTTTATTCCTATATCTTTTCCTTTAACATAGTCATCTATTATTTGTTTTAATTGTCTAATGTTTTTAACTTCTGGTTCTAACTCTTTAGTATATTTTTCTGCTCTCTTAATTAAAAGTTCCTTAATACTTACTATGTCTTCGTTACTTGCACATGAAATTCTTTGGAACATTTGATATGGATCATAATGTTTCAATATTGGCATACTCATGCATTCTTTTTCAAACTTTTCATAGAATAATTCCATTTTCATAGGAATACACTTAAATACTTCTTCTGCTAATTCTGTATACATTTTGTCTTTTAATGTCTCATTTATTGTATAAAAATGTTTTAGAATTTCTTCTACATCTGCACTTTTTTCACCTACTATTACATTACTTAATTCCTCTTCTACATTTTGACAATATGTTGAAGTTAATGCAGAAACATTCATACCATTAAAAAACACTGTTTTTATTGTTTTCATATCATAGGTAATTAAACCTCTTTTAACAAAATACGTAAAATATATAAATAGTTTTACTATATCTATTAATTTAAGTTTTCCAGATTTGACATCAACAATTACTTCATCTATAACTCTATCAAATTGGTCATCTGCAATTTTCCAATATTCTTCTGTAAGTAATCTCTTATATCCTGGTAATTTCTCTGTATCTATTGTATTAATAATAACTTCCATATCTCTTTTAAATATTTTCATATCAAATATTCTAGTTCTAACATAAATTTCTATAAATTTGAAAAATCTATATTCTACTTTAAAATTATAATAATAATTATTATCAAACTCTTTAATATAAAATTGTCTATTGTCCATTAGCACCCTTGAAGATACTAATATAGATTTATATTCTTCATTGTCTTCTATATTAATAAACTTGTCTTTTGTAACTTTACCAGCTTTTATTTCAAAAGAAATTGCTATTGTAAATATTAACATTGTTTGTAATACTCTATAATTTGTATTTGGATAATGCTTACTAACCATTTCATATATTTTCTTAAAATCATTTAATGCATGTTTCAATATTCTTAAATTTCGTGTTCCACTTTTATTAAATGTAGAAATGATTGTATTTGTATTTTCTCTTAAAAATCTAATTAAATCTTTATTTGTTTCGTACCTCATTAAAAGTCCATTAATTATATAGTTAAATTCTGGTGCATATTCAAATGTTTCACCAATTAATTTTTCTTTAATTCTTTCATAATCATTTGCTTTATCAAATACATATTCAATTTTATCTTGAATCTTTTCCACCATTGGTTTATCTGTTTTTGATAAGTCACCTTCTTTATCTAACAAATATGTTGCTATAAATGTTTTCATTTCCAAATTAGTACTTTTTAATTTGGTAGAAAGTTCTTTTTCGTTGCAAATGATAATTGTTTTTATATGATCATGTTCAACGAAATTATTTATATAACCTAATATGTCTATAACGTCTACATTAGCCCTTTCCAAGTCATCGAAGCATAATACTTTGTCATCTGTAGAGAAAAACTTTGAATAATCTATTTTATCTCCATTTTGAGTTACCCCAAAAAGGTTCGCCATATCTAATCCTGTTTTTGCATATTCTGGGATAATTGTTTGTTTATTTGAACCCATAAATTTTTTCAAATTTTTATCCATTAATTGAGTTGTTTCTATAAATATTTTCTTACTTATTTCTTCTAGGTTAGAAATACCATATAAAGACATATATATTGTTGTATATTGTTTACCATTTAATTGCAAGCTTTCTATTTTATTTCTTATTTTATTATTCCAAAAATAAGTTTTTCCGCTTCCCCATTCACCATTTATCATTATAGCGTAGTCTGTATAATCTGCTCTAACGTAATCTAATATGCTTTCTACTAAATCTTCCATTGTTTCACCTCTATATATTTTTTGTGGGCAGGTACATGACCTGACCCTACTAGTCTTTTGCAATTGTCAAAACGTCTATTTGTATTGCTCCAGCCTTTTTTAAAATTTTACAACATTCATTTACTGTGCTTCCTGTGGTAAAAATGTCATCAAATAAAAGTACTTTTTTATTAATTATTATTTGTGAGTTTTGCACTTCATATGCATTTTTCACATTGTCTAATCTTTGTTTTTTATTTAAAGTGCTTTGTTGTACTGTGTTTTTTTGTTTAATTAACACTTTATTTTCAATTTGCTTATTACAGGATTTTGCTATTTTTTTAGCAATTAATTCTGTTTGATTGTATCCCCTAAATAAGTTTCTTTTCTTATGAATGGGAACTGGAATTATTATATCATAATTTTCTATAAATCCACATATTTTTTTATTTTTTATAATTATTTTTGCAAAAAATCCACTTAAATAACTCTTTTCCCTGAACTTATAATTTATAATTTTATTTCTGATTATTCCTTCATACTTAAAAAGATACGAGTGAAATGTAAAATGCCTGTCTTTGTAGATATCTATTCTTGTCCTATCAATTTTTTTAAGTTCATAATTACATTTTATGCATAACTCTTCTTTGCAAATTTTGCCGCATATTCCGCAAGTTCTAGGATATAAAAAATCCAAAAATTTTTCTAACATATTGCTCCTTATAAATCAGATATTCTCTAATTTGTAATTTAGCCCTGTGTTTCTTTTTTTGCTATCTGTATTATTAATCATAAAATCAACAATTCTATTATTTCCTATTATAATTAATAATTCTTTTGCTCTTGTTATCCCCGTATATAACAAATTTCTTGTAAGTAACATTGGTGCAGACTGTGGTATTACCATTAGTACAACATCAAATTCACTTCCGCTGTGATTTATGTATTGTTATTGCATATGCATGCTCTAATTGTTCTAATTCAGAATATCCGATACCATGCAGTTTTTTCGTCATCGAATATAATCTCTATTTGTCTTGTTTCATCATCTATATATTTTATTGTTCCTAATTCTCCGTTAAATACGCCATTTCCTGTTTCGTATTTTCCATCTATCTTCTTTTCCCAATATATATCATAATTATTTTTTATTTGCATTACTCTGTCATTTTCTCTAAATATAATATCACCGTAATTTTTTTGCATTTTTGTATCTGTTTGCGGATTTAATTCCTTTTGTAATAATGCATTCAACTCTTTTGTTCCTAACATTCCTTTTTTAGTAGGACTTAAAACTTGAATATTCTTAAAGAAATCATAATTTCCAAATTTTTTTAGTCTACCATTACAAAGTGAAACTAATTCTTCAACAGCTTTAATTTGAGATGTTTCATTTATATAGAAAAAGTCTTCTAATTGTGTGTCTTCTTCATTTACGTCATTATTTTGACTGTTATTTAAAAAATTAATTCCATTATTTACATTATGCGCATTTACAATAATTTTACTTCTTGCTGCTTGTCTAAAAATTTTATTTAATTCAACTACTGTAACCTTTTCAGATTCGATTATATCTTTCAAAACATTTCCAGGTCCTACAGATGGTAACTGATTACTATCTCCAACTAGAACTAACTTTGTCCCTAAATATATTCCTTTTAGTATATAATTCATTAAAAATGTATCTACCATAGACATTTCATCTATTATTATAACATCTGCATCTATTGGAGAAATATCATAATCTGCATCTGCAATTTTTCCTTCTTCATCTAACTTTCCTATTTCTAGAAGTCTATGTATTGTAGAAGCATCTTCCCCTGTCGTTTCTGTCATTCTTTTAGCAGCTCTTCCTGTTGGAGCACATAGAACAACCTTTAATTTCTTTTGTTTATATATTTCAATTATGCATTTAATTATTGTAGTTTTTCCTGTTCCTGGTCCACCAGTAATAATACAAACATTATCTTCATTTACACTTGTTACAGCTTCTTTTTGTTTTTCAGATAATATAATATCTAATTTTTGTTCTTGTTTTAATATTTCTTCTTTTATATTTTTAACTTTTTTTAAATTGCTTGCTTTATCTAGTGCAACAAGTTTTTCTGATATGTTTTTTTCTGCTTTATAAAAAGGATATAAATACACCCAAACTTCTTCATCTCTTTTTTCTAATACAATCTCTTCTTTTGCATTTAGGTTTATTAATCTCTCTTCAATATCTTCTGTTTGAACATCTAATAAATCTATAACAAACTTTATTAAATTTTCTTTTATAACGCATGTATGACCGATTATAGCTGCACAGTACTAAGCTGTATTTAATTGCACTTTCAATTCTTTTATCGTTATTATATTCAATCCCTAAATCCATTGCCATTTTATCTATTTGTTTAAAATCTACACCATATGTAATATCTAGCAATATATATGGATTTTTTTCTATTTCGTTAACAGCATTTTTACCTAGTTTTTCATATACCTTCTTACAATTTGAAGCACTAATTCCAAATCTTTCTAAAAAGCCAACAATCTGCCACAAATCCCATTTTTCATTAAACTCTTCAGCAATTTCTAATGCCTTTTCCTTTGAAATTCCTTTAACTTCTGATAATCTTCCTGGTTCAAATTTAAACACAGCAATAGTTTCTTCACCGAATGTATTTATGATTCTTTTTGCTGTAGCAGGACCTACACCTTTAATAACACCACCTGCTAGATATCTTTCTAAACCTTCTAAAGTTTTAGGCATAATCTTTTCAAAAGTATCTATTTTAAACTGTTCTCCATATTCTTGGTGAGTAACGTATTTGCCATGGATTTTTAAAGAATCTCCAACATTAATAAATGGTAAGTAGCCTACCACTGTTATTGTAGAATTTTCTATTACAAAAGTAGCAATTGTATAACTGTTAACTTCATTTTGATAAATTATATCTTCAATTTGTCCTTCTAACTCCAAAGCATATCCTCTTTTCAAATAAAGGGCGTATATAATACGCCCCCTTAATTATATTAAATTTATATCATATATGACAATTTGTGTCAATGAAAATTGAAATGTGAATTACAACAATTTTTATTTTTTCTTATACACATCCATTAATTCTTTGCATTCTTTCCAGTTCATTATTTTTATATTATCATAGTCTTCTGAAATTTTTAATAATATTTCCATTGTATTATCTGTTGAATCTAAATCTGCTACTATCATATCTGTTATTGTTTCTTCTTTCCCATATATGTATTTAAATAATATTGACCTTAGTATTCCCTCTACCTTGTCTTCTTGATTTTTTACTGCAAGTATTAAATATGCTCCATTTTGTTTCAAGTTTGTATATGTAATTATATAATATATCGTTTTTAATATTTCTATTAGCCCATATATAGCTAATGTCCATAATACTGTGTTTAAAATAAAGTCTATCAAATTATTTCGCCTCCAGTATAGTGTATGAATTTGATAGACTTATTGTGATTTTATATTTTTATAATTTTCTCCCATGCTAATTCTTCTTTTCCAAAATGGCCATAGTTTGTCGTTTTAGCATATATAGGCTTTTTTAAATCTAAATATTCTATTATCTTTTTTGGTTCTAAATTAAATTTTTCTTTAACTATTTCTACAATTCTTTTTTCTTGTATTTTGTTTGTTTCGTATGTTTCAATATTTAATGAAATTGGCTCTTTTACGCCTATTGCATATGCTACTTGAATTTCACATTTTTCTGCTAAATCATTTGCCACAATATTTTTTGCTATATGCCTTAACATATATGCTGCAGCTCTGTCTACTTTTGTTGCATCTTTTCCAGAAAATGCTCCTCCTCCGCTTCTAGCATACCCACCATAAGAATCTACTATTATCTTTCTCCCAGTAAGCCCAGTATCACTCAGAGGTCCACCTATTACAAATCTTCCAGTAGGATTTATAAGTATTTTTGTATTTGCATCTATATAATTTTTAAAATTTGGTTTTATTATTTTCTCGAAAATTTCACTTTTTAATTCTTCTATGTTTTTTTCTTCTGTATGTTGTGTAGAAAGCAATACTGTATCTACTCTTTTTGGTACATTGTTTTCATATTCTATTGTTACTTGCGTTTTTCCGGTCTGGTCGTAATCCTTTAATTATATTATTCTTTCTTGCAACCGTTAATTCTTTTGCTAACTTGTTTGCTAGCACATATCCTACTGGTAAAAATTTTTTTGTTTCGTTACAGGCATACCCAAATATTATTCCTTGGTCCCCGTGCGCCTCCTGTATCTACTCCAATTGCAATATCTGAACTCTGGCTTGTTATATTTATTTCAACTATACAACTTCTATAATCTATATCTGTTTTTTTATTATCATATCCAATTTCTCTTAAAGTTTCTCTAACTATTTCTTCAATATCTATTACTGCTTTTGTTGTTAACTGCCCTGCAACAATTATCTTATTATTCATTGCAATAGTTTCTACTGCCACTCTAGAATTTTCATCTTGTTTTAAACATTCGTCTAATATTTTATCTGAAATATAGTCACACACTTTATCTGGGTGTCCCTCTGTAACACTTTCTGAAGTAAATAATCTTTTCATATTAAAATCCTTTCAAATACTAGTATTTTCCTTAATTTTATGTAATAATATATGTAATTTATTTTAGGAGAAATTTATGAAAGAGAAATATTTAAACAAATTAGAATATAATAAAATATTAAAAATTTTAGAAGGTTTTGCAATAACATATTTAGGAAAAGAGCTTGTTAATTCATTAGTTCCTTTTTCTTCTAAACAAGAGGTTATTAATAGTTTAACCGAAACTACTGAATCTAATACTTTAATTTTCAGAAAAGGTAATCCGCCAATAGCAGAAATTGTAGATACTTGTGTACATTTTAAAACATTAAAAAGCAACTCTACTTTATCTGCTCAATATTTATTAGATTTAGCACATATTTTAAAAATATCTAGAGAATTGAGAGAATATTTTTATGCTGATATAGATATTAGCTTTGCCAAAAGATTATCTAGATATTTTGAAAACTTATATACAAATATTAAAATTGAAACTACTATTTTTAATTCAATTATAGATGAACATACTATAGACGATAAGGCTTCTTCTACTTTACTAAATATTAGAAGAAACATAAAAACAACAGAACAAGAAATTCGTCAAAAGTTAAATTCTTTTATGAGTTCAAAATACATTCAAGAAGCTGTAATAACTATAAGAAACAACAGATATGTTGTTCCTGTTAAAAGCGAATACAAGTCTGAAGTTAAAGGTTTTGTGCATGACATTTCTGCAAGCGGTTTAACATTTTTTATAGAGCCTATTAGTGTTTTCGAACTTAATAACAAATTATCTAGTCTTAAAATAGAAGAAAATATTGAAATAGAAAAAATATTGCAAAAACTATCTAGCTTATTTTTTGATATTATTGATGAACTAGAAAACAATATTTCTATCATTGGTAAAATAGATTTTATATTTGCCAAAGGTAAATACGGAATTAGCATTAATGGTATTGAACCAATTATTAATGATAACAAATTTATAGATTTTAAAAAGGCTAGGCACCCACTAATTGACACAAATAAAGTAGTTCCAATAGATATTTCTATTGGTAAAGATTTTTCTACTCTTGTAGTAACAGGTCCAAATACTGGTGGTAAAACTGTTACTTTAAAAACTGTTGGCTTACTTTTATTAATGGCAATGAGTGGATTATATATTCCTGCAAATTCTGGAAGCAGTATTTATGTTTTTGATAATATTTTTGCTGATATTGGTGACGAGCAAAGTATTGCAGATTCTTTAAGTACCTTCTCTTCTCATATGCTAAATATAATAGAAATATTAAATTGCATTACTCCAAACAGCTTAGTTTTATTGGACGAATTGGGCTCTGGAACAGACCCAATTGAAGGTGCAAGTTTAGCAATAAGTATTTTAGAATATTTATACAATAAAAAAGTGCTAACTCTTTCGACTACTCATTATTCAGAAATTAAAAATTATGCAATAGTTACAGACGGATTTGAAAATGCAAGTTCAGAATTTGATGTTGAAAAATTACAGCCAACATATAAATTATTAATTGGAGTACCTGGCAAAAGTAATGCTTTTGCCATAAGTAAACGTTTAGGTCTTAGCCCTGAAATTTTAGAAAAAGCCAAGTCTTTAGTAAACACTTCTCAAATTAGTGTTGAAGAATTAATAAAAAATATATATGATGACAAAATTCTTATTGAAAAAGAAAAAGAAAAGATTTTAAAAAATTCTTTAGAAATAGAAACATTAAAATCTAGCTTAAACCAAGATTTATCTTCTTTGGAAGATAAAAAAATAGAGCTTGTTAATAGTGCAAAACAAGAGGCACGAGATATTTTATTAGAAGCTAAAGAAGAAGTAAATGAAGCAATCTTAAAGATTCAAAGTTCTAAAGATTCTAAAGAATTAAATAATATTAGAGCTGAAATGAATAGTAAAATCAAAGAATTAAATCCTACTATTTTAGATAATACACCATCCACATTAAGCAAAGGAGATATTACTCTTGGTATGGAAGTTTATATTCCATCATTAAATCAAAATGGAATTGTACTTTCTTTACCTAATAATTCTAACCAAATGCAAGTACAAGTTGGAAATGCTAAAATGAATTTTAATTTAAACAAGCTAGAGGGTGTTAAAAATAAATCTGTAAACACAACTAATACAAAGATTTTAAAAAGCAATACTATTAATAAAGCTTCTAGTGTTTCCTCTGAAATTAATGTAATTGGATACAATGTAGAAGAAGCTACTTTCACAATAGATAAATATTTAGATGATTGCATATTAGCAAATATTCCATCTGTTAGAATTGTTCATGGAAAAGGTACTGGTACTTTGCGTAATGGAATACATCAATTTTTGAAAAAGAATTCTCATGTAAAGAGTTTTAGAATTGGTGTTTATGGTGAAGGTGAAATGGGAGTAACAATTGTAGAATTAAAATAACAGGGTGTATACAATGCGCCCATACATATCATTAATCCTTATATTAGTGGGCAGGGATGGACCCTGCTCCTACATTTTGCAGCATCTTCTATATTAAATTCAAAAACCTCATTGCATTTAATTGTTTTATTCCTTCTCTTTCTTTTTCTGAATAATCACGCAATACTTCTTCAAGCTCATTCGACATGTTTTTTAGATTAAACACATTAGAATATTTATACAACTCTGTATCTGTTATGTAATACCCCATATCATCTGAAGCAATAGCTATATTTTCTGTACTGCCTAATAGTTCTTTTATATGGTCAATGTGCTTTAAATATGCTGTTTTGTAATTATTACATACACCTTCTGCACAAAACTTTTTATATGAAACTATGCCTATTATTCCATCTAATTGTTTTATTTTTAATATTTGATTATCTGTTAAATTTCTGTTATGATTACATATTTTTTTGGAATTTGAATGTGAAGCAAAGCAAAGTGGTTGTAGACCGCTCTTCTCTTAATTTTATACATTCTTCTATAATTTCATAGAAAGTTTTTTCGTTTGCATGTGATAAATCTATTGCAATTTTTTTATTAACTAATTTTCTTATTAATTCTTTTCCCAAAGAAGTAAGTCCACATTTAGCTCTACTACCTCCACCAAATTTGTTTTCATTATTCCATACAATAGTTACACTTCTAACACCTAATTCATATAAATCATCAATATTTTCAATATTAATATAATCTAATCCTTCTATTCCATATATGTATTTTATTCCTTTTGATAATAAGTGTTGTTGTTTTATTATGCAATCAACTTGTTTTAACATTTTTACTACATCTATTTCTTCTCTTGAAATTAATAATTCTTGTTGCATTTCTTCATAACTCATAAAAAACAAATTGAATATTCCACCTATTATATTTTGTTTATTATATACCTCTTTGCAAAATTCTTTTATATGTTCTATATTATCTCGGTTTATATATATTTGAGTTAATAAATCATAGTGACAATCAAACATAAAACCTCCATTTTGAATATTTCCTACATTTTATAATATATCTTATCAATGTTTTGCGGGTCGTCGGGGACGCCGACCCCTACAATTTATAATATGTGTTTATTTCTTGCAATATAGTAGCCAAACGCAGGCGATATATTTTTCTTTTTTTAGGAGGATACGAGTAGGAATTACTTGGGGGAGCCTAAAAAAAGAAAACATATCATCGCCGACGAGATTTGGCGGACTGTTGCAATATATCATTATAGGGCGTATACAATACGCCCTACATGTGTTTTATACATTATATTCAATAATTATGATTTAATAATTAAAATTTAGAAATTACATATTTTTTTAATCTTATCAATTTGTTTAATAGTCTGCTCATATCCTTCTTTATAACAAAACTCCATTTTGTTCATATTAAATACTTGAACATTTTTTAAATCTATATCAATAACAATATCACTATGTTTTAATTGTTCTTTATCAATTCCCTCTCCCATAATATCTATTGCTCTCATAGCCAAATTATGAATACTATTATACTTTTTTTGCCCCATATTAAATTTAATAGCTATAACTTTATCTGCGCCTAGTTTTTTTATTTCATCTATTGGAATATTATTTGTAATTCCTCCATCTGCAAATTGGTATTTATCATATTCAAATGGGCTGAAAACGAATGGAAATGTAGCACTTGCTCTAACTGCTTTTGCTATTTTAATATTCTTTATGTAATTATCTCCTTCTAAACTGCTATTTGTAAAAATATATTGTTTTCCACTTATTAAGTCTGTTGTTGGCATAGCTATTGGCATTGTTAAATCTTTAATGTTACTTATTTTTTTATATTTTGCTGCTTCTTCTATTGCATCTTCTATGGTTTTGCTAGTTGCTAAACCAGTAAATCCAAAACCTTCTTTTCCTTTTAAAGTTGAAAAGAATGTTTTTGGATTTACTGCTAGTATTTTTTTTGCAAAATGCTTAAAAAGATTGTGTATTTCCTGTGAAGAATATCCCATAGCAAATAATGAAGTAACTATTGCTCCTGCGCTTGTTCCTCCTACAACATCTATATGAATATTATTTTCCTCTAATGCTTGCAAAACACCTATGTGAGCAGCACCTCTAATGCCACCTCCAGATAAAGCTAATCCTATTTTCATATTATCAAATCCTTTTTATATATTACTAATTTTATATTATTATATTATAACAAATAAAATAAGACAAGAGGTAATACTCTTATCTTATTATAATTATATTCTACAATATTTTTTAGGGCGTATACAATACGCCCCTACAATTTATAATATGTGTTTATTTCTTGCAATATAGTAGCCAAACGCAGGCGATATATTTTTCTTTTTTTAGGAGGATACGAGTAGGAATTACTTGGGGGAGCCTAAAAAAAGAAAACATATCATCGCCGACGAGATTTGGCGGACTGTTGCAATATATCATTATAGGGCGTATACAATACGCCCCTACAATTTATAATGCATGTGTATTCCTTGCAATATAGTAGTCAAACGCAGGTAATATTTCGCAGATTGTTTATTTTATAACTGTTATTGCTAACCCGTCTCCTACTTCAAGTATTTGTGTTTCTAATTGAGGATTTTCTGTTGCTTCTTTTATGTATTCACGCAAATTTCTTACAGCTGTACGTTGCTTATGCTTATTATAATCGCTCATAACATAGCCTTTATACAAAATATTATCTGCTACTATAATACTACCTTTTTTTGACATTCGTAGAGCTTCACTTAAGAATATTGGATATTTACCTTTTGCTGCATCTATAAAAATAATATCATAGGTTTCATTTAATGTTGGTAATACTTCTACTGCATTGCCAAAATATATATTTATTCTATTTTGCAATTCTAATTTTTCAATATTTTCTTTTGCTTCTAAATATCTCTGTTCATCTATTTCAATAGTATCTATTATACAATTATTATTTGTATATTTTGCAAAGCAGCTTGCTGAATATCCTACTGCTGTACCAATTTCTAGTATTCTGCTAGGGTCAGCATCTTTCAAAATTTTTATTATAACTTCTAGTGTATCATCCATTAAAATTGGAATATGTTCCTCTAATGCTTTTTCTTTTATTTTTTGTAAAAATTCATCATTCATATCTTATTTTTCTCCTATATATTTACTTTTTCTTATTTTTTTGATATAATATTAACATAATATTATTTTGAAAGGGGCTTTTATATGTCCATTTTAATCGTAATTCAATTACTTTTTCCTTCTTTAACGGAAAAAGAAAAGAAATTCCTTATAGAGCGGAGCTCTCAGTTAGATATGCCACTTGATAGTTTTGAAATTGATTATTCGAAACTGCAAAAACTCTTTCCGGAATACGATGTATACCAAAATGGAAATCTTCTCTCTGATGCTAATCAAGTAGATCCTACTAAATTGCATTTACTTATTAGTAAATCAAGAGATTTACGTTCTCGGAGGCAATTATTAGTTTATAAGCCGTAATATTATTTTAGGCAACCTAAGTAGGTTGCCTAATTTTTTACTGTCTATATTATTTTCTTGCCATTCTTTCTCTTGTTTTACTATCTAATATTTTCTTTCTTAAACGTATATTTTTTGGTGTTACTTCAACTAATTCATCATCTGCAATAAATTCTATTGCTTTTTCTAATGAAAATTGAATTGGTGGTACTAAACGTAATGCATCGTCTGAACCAGAAGCTCTAGTATTTGTTAAATGTTTTTCTTTACATACATTTATTGAAATATCTTCTCCTCTAGAGTTTAATCCAACTATCATACCTTCATATACTTCTACACCAGCGCCAATAAATAATTCTCCTCTTTCTTGTGCATTATATAATCCATATGTTACAGATGTTCCTTTTTCAAATGCTACTATTGTTCCTCTTGTTCTAGAAGATATATCGCCTTTATATTCTTCATATCCATCAAACATACTATTCATTGTTCCATTTCCCTTTGTGTCTGTAAGGAATTCTGTTCTATAGCCAATAATTCCTCTTGAAGGTATTCTAAATGTAACTTTTGTATGTCCTGCTTCTGCTGGCTCCATATTTATCATTTCGCCTTTTCTTCTACCAAGTTTTTCTATAACTGTTCCTATGCTTTCATCTGGGATATTTACAACTAATCTTTCCATTGGCTCGCATTTTTTACCATCTATTTCTTTAAATATTACTTTAGGTCTAGATAATAATAATTCAAAACCTTCTCTTCTCATTGTTTCTATTAATACAGATAAATGTAACTCTCCACGTCCAGAAACTTCAAAGCTTTCAGCTCTATCTGTTTCTTTTACTCTTAAAGAAACATTTCTATCTAATTCTTTAAATAATCTATCTCTAATATGACGAGAAGTTACATATTGACCTTCTTGTCCTGCAAATGGTCCATCATTTACACTAAATGTCATAGAAACTGTTGGTTCATCTATATCTACGAAATCTATTTTTTCTGGATTGTTTATATCACAAATTGTATCTCCAATGTTTATATCTGCTATCCCTGTAACTTCAACAATGTCACCAGCTGCAACTTCTTCAACTTCAACATTCTTTAAACCTACATAAGTAAATACTTTAACAATTTTTCCATTTTCATTTTTTTCTTTTTTGCATACAGTAACAGGCATTCCTGTTTTTATAATTCCACGTTCAACTCTTCCTATTGCAATTCTACCTGTATAATCATCATAATCTATATTAGAAACTAGCATTTGTGCTGTTCCTTCTTCATCACAATTTGGTGCATCTATAGAATTAACTATTGTTTCAAATAAACACTTCATATCTGTTGATTCTTCTTCTAAATTCATTTTTGCTATACCATTTTTTCCTGAAGCATATACAACAGGGAAATCTAGTTGTTCATCGTTTGCACCTAAATCTATGAATAATTCTAAAACTTCATCAACAACTTGTAGTGGTCTTGAACCTGGTCTATCTATTTTATTAATAACAACAATTGGTTTTAAGTTTAATGCTAAAGATTTCTTCAAAACTTCTCTTGTTTGAGGCATTGGACCTTCAAAAGCATCAACTAATAAAACTACACCGTCAACCATTTTTAAAACTCTTTCAACTTCTCCGCCGAAATCAGCATGTCCTGGTGTATCTACTATATTTATTTTAATATCTCCATACATTACAGAAGTATTTTTTGCAAGTATTGTAATTCCTCTCTCTTTTTCTAAGTCATTAGAATCCATTACTCTTTCTTCTACTTGTTCATTTGCTCTAAAAGTTCCACTTTGTCTTAGCAATGCGTCTACTATTGTAGTTTTTCCATGGTCTACGTGTGCAATTATTGCTACATTTCTTATTTTCTGGTTATTCATTTTTTTAAGTTCTCCTTTTTCTACGATACCTATCGCTCTTTAATTTTAACAATTTATAATTATATACTAGTTTTGAGAGTTTGTCAATGTTACAACCTCATTCATTACTACTTTTGTTAAATCATCTACTATTTGTTTATTTTGCAAATCAATTTCATCTTTTTTATAATAAATTGGTTTTCCATATATAACTTTTACTTTTCTAAATGGTTTAAAGTTTCCCTGTACCCCTACT
>CAZTHC010000024.1:0-18294 GCA_964613425.1 uncultured Lachnospiraceae bacterium | reverse complement strand
TTCATTTTAGAGTAAGTTATCGATTAAAGAAATGTTAAGCAATATCAAGCGTTTCTGATATTTCCCCAAATTGTATGCTCATACGGGGGTAAAATCTCCGTGGATGTGAAAATAGCACTAACCATTTTCCTTTGTAATCGCTCAACTTTATATGTCCCATAGTAGTTTCAGCTTCAAACTCTGGTGCTACTTGCCCTATTCTAACATTTGAATTCATCATAACTTCATAATCCATAAAAAACCTCCATTAATATTTTTATATAATATTAATGGAGATCAAAATACGTTACTATTTATATGTCCCAAATATTTATTATATATATTTTTAGAATGCAAGGCACACACGGAAGCCAAAACCGCTTAGAGGACCGCCACTGCCGTTATCAAACGCAAACACGCCCGCACCTGCTCCATTGCCATAATAACCTCCGCGTCTGAAGACCGGATTTCCGGAATTAACAAAATAAGAATAGTCTCTGTTCCAGCTCGTTGAATCTGTGTTTGATGTTGATATTTCGTTCGTTGCATCTCCTCTTAAGTTGTTTCCTGTATATATTGTTATATATTCATGTTGTATTTTTTGTTGCCATTGCACTATGAAATAGTGTATTACTTGTATATTCTCCACCTTTTGAATGCTAATGGGGACGGAGGTTTTTGGCAATTTTTTTGTAGCACAGTAGTCACGTATATGGATTATTTTTGTAGAAATAGGTGTCACCAATGTCTTCAATAATGTGACATATGGCATAATTAAAAAGAGTTTTCGAAACTGAAAACTCTTTTTGAAATGTTTAAAATGGTACAATGAATTATTGTTGTTTCCTTATAAAATAAATTTCATCGCCATCTACGGTAGCATAATAATCTATGCCATCCCTGCTTTGAATTATGTTATCGTAGTACTCAACTTTAAGTGTTCCATTTATGTATGCCAATGGGGACGGAGGTTTTTGGCAATTTTTCTTTAAACATTGAAATTTAGCTAATTTCAAAGTATAATATTTGCAATAAAAAAGGAGAAGTTTATGGATAATTATTTAGATTTACGAATTAGTAATGATTATGAAAAATTAAAGAAACCTGCACAAATTCTTAAAAGCGGTGGAATCGTTGTGTTTCCAACTGAAACTGTATATGGAATTGGTGTAAATAGTTTAGATAAAACTGCTATAGAAAAACTATATACCGTTAAAAATAGACCTGTAAACAAGCCCATTAGCTTATTAATATCCAATATAGAAATGATAGAAAATGTTGCAGAAGATATAACACCAGAAGAATATGCTTTAATGAAAGCATTTATGCCTGGTCCGTTAACTATCATTTTGAAAAAGAAAGATAATATATCTAATTTACTAACAGCAAACACAAACACTATAGGCGTTCGTATGCCAGCAAACAAGATAGCATTAAATTTAATAAATTATGCTGGAATGCCAATTGCCACACCTAGTGCAAACATTTCCGGTAAACAAAGTGGAAGAAATATTGAAACAATAATGAAGGATTTTGGTAATAATGTAGATGTCTATATTGATGGTGGAGAAAGTAAACTTGGCTTAGCATCTACTGTTGTTCAAATAGTTAATGGTATACCTAATATTTTAAGGCAAGGTTCTATTACAGAAAAAGATATAATGGAAATTTTACAAAATATGTAATTTTTATTGTTTTATATATTGAATACTTTTTTAAAATATGATATTATTTCACGTATAAAATATTTTAATATATAGGTCAAGAACTAGCATCCCCCATTAAATAATTATTTAGGAGGTACAGAATTATGAAACAAGTAACATTGGAGCTATCACTTTTAGTGTCTCGGGTTTTAATTTTACGTAAAAAAGTTGGTAAAGGAACAACAACTGATTATTTTTATGTAACTACGTATGGAAACGAAATTGCTAGAGAACTGAGAAAGCAAGGATTCAACGTTGAGAATTGTGCACTTTGGAAAAGTTCCAGAGAAAAATTCGAAGAAGATTACAATCATTTTTTTGATTTTTGTAATGGCACAATAATCTTAAAAGATTTAACCAGGAATGAGTATGAGAGTTTTGAGAATCTTGCATATGATTGTTCAGAGGAAACCCTACTTGTAATGATAAGAAAAGATGTTATTAAAAAATCAAAAATACTTGACTAATTAAAAGGAAAGAGAGCATGTAGCTGTTCTCTTTCCTTTTGTTAGGCGTATACAATATTCTCATACAACTTGCAATAAATTTGTAATTTCATTGTGGGTCGTCGAGGACGCCGACCCCTACAATTTATTTTGCAATATAACATCAATGAAATTTGATAAATGTTTGCATTATTTGTCAATCTTTCAGATTACGCTTTTAAAAAACTTATCATAATTTTTGTAAACATAATATTGATTTTAATTTATATCTGTGATAAAATCTATTCACTAAATTTTTTTGAGGAGGCATCACATCATGAACATTACTATTGCAATTATATTCCTCGCAATTCTTTTAGTTGTTTGCATTATTACCTATATAGTATTCTTTGTTATTCCTATAATTACTTTTAAGACAATTGTATATGAAATCTCAATCAATTACTCTGTATTAAAAGACCTTATAAGTAACAAGAGTAAATATTCTTCTGATGGAACACCAGAAGAAATTAATTTACTTATTTCTAGTCTAATTGAAGAACTATCAGCAAAAATTATGTTAGCGTATGATTATTATGACAAACATCCTATATTAGTTAATAATAAAGAATGTAAACTAGGAATAGAATTCTTAGATAGTCGGCAGAAAAAATTATTTTTTTGGCGCAATGCAAACACAAAGAGCACGTTATAATAACGTGCTCTTTGTTATTGTGCTATTTTGATGATGTTACATGTTTTTAATATATTGACTTTCAATTTATTGTATGATATTATGTTTACACATCAAATATTAGAGAGGGGTTGCCTACATGAAGATACTTGTTACTGCATTGTTAATCCTAATCTGCATTTTTCTAATTCCATTTATCTTTACATTTTTTGTTCAAGTAATATGTATTCGTAATTTTTTAAAAAAAATTCTGAGAATACAAAATTCCTATTATCAATTTCAGTATTACTCAAATATTGCCATTGATAAAGGAAATTCCTATCCTATATTAATTACGTATGGCCAAGAAAGTGTTACTTGCAAAATAGTAGAATTTCAATATGAAATGTGTGAACAACTAATAGCTATTATTGATGATTTTTATGATTATTGCAATTCATACAGAAATTTACTTTCTCTTCTCAGTACATATAATGAAAAAACCGAAGCAATTAAAACAATACGGCGAGAACTATCTATATGGAAATTAGAAAATGAAGAGAACGCTTAAATTAAGCGTTCTCTTTTTATGCCTCCATATAATTCACACCGAGTATCTGGTATTCCATTCAGTTCTTCTACAAATTGCTCTACATCTTCTTCTACATACGAAACTATTATAATTCCCCTATTCTCCCTTGTACTATCATGTATTCCTAATCTAGTTGAAATTTTTTCACCATATTTTGTTAGAACATTTTGAATTTCTGGTACTACTAAATTTCTACTATTAACTGAAATTGATACAATATACATATTATCCTCCTTTTATTTTAAATTCTTAAATATATATTTAGTAAATTCTTTGAAGTTCGGGTCAACGTGCAAGTCTACCCCCTACAATTACTTATTTGTGTAAATTTTAAATATTGTTATTACAATTCCAGCTGCTAATAACACAAATACAACTATAATGCCTATTAGTTTCCATGTATTATTTCCTTCATCATTTACAAATTCATTATATTCATTAACTACATTATTTTCAATAGTATTGATAATATTATTCTCGGTTAGTTCTTCTTGCTTTTGAACTAATATTGTATATGTCTTTTTAGTTATTCCATCTTTTGCAATAACCACAACAGTTATTGGAGTTGTGCTTATAATTAAATTCTCATTACCTGAAATTTTTACATCTGCCCCTTCTATTTGTGGAATTGCTAATATATTGAGTGAATTTATATCATTTGGTATTTCTATTGAATAATCTACAATATTAGCATCAAATATAGGGTTTAATAGTACATTTTCTATTGCCAAATTTTCTAAATTTGCGTTTGCATTATCCGCATCATTAGTTTTTGTTGTATTAATTACATATGTTTTTTTAGTTTTTCCATCCTCTGCTGTTACAGAAATTTTAATATAATTCATTCCTAATGTTAAGTTTCTATTGCCAGTAATATTTACTGTTGCTCTTGAATCCTCTGGAATAGCTGTTACAGAAATTTCATTAATAGCTTCAGAAATTATTACATTATATGATAATATATTTTTATTAAAAGATGGACTAAGTCCTTCCACATTTAATTGTAAAGATTTTAAATTTGCATTATTACTTAAAACTGGAATTGGTTGTTCTACATTATTTTCCGGAACTGTAGTTGTATTATCTGGTTGACTTACATTATTCTCTACTATAGGTGGTTGTTCCACAGGTGTATTATTAACTTTATTTTCATTTACTACTGGTGGTTCAACTATTACATTGTTTTCAGGAATTACAGGTGCTTTTATTGAAATGCTTGTTCCAGAATAATTTGAAGTAATAAAATTTTCTTCTGGGTCATAAAACTCTCCTGTTACCCCGAAACTTGCTGTTCCAGAAGCAATTGCTTTAAATCTAAATGTTACTATTGTTCCACCTGTTTTAGGACTTAATCCACCTGTTGAATCCGTCCAAGTATATATTGCTTTGCCATTTGAAAAATTACTATTTCCTGGTCCCGAAACATATTGAACTTTACTTGTATCAACACTTACTTTTACAGTTAAACTTGCAACAGACATTCCAGTAAAATTTACACTAACACTAAATTCATCACCTATTTCAACACTAGATTTGTTCGTGCTTAACGTTACATTTCCTGCCGCATATGAATTTACTGTTAAAAGCATCAATAATATAATTATTAATATAATTTCCAATAGTATTTTTTTCATATTTATCCTTTCATTGTTTTGTTTAATGGGCGTATACAATACGCCCCTACATTTTTTTAGAATAATAAATAATATATTTTGTAGGGGTCGGCGTCCTCGACGACCCGCAATTAACACATATTATTGTTCTATTAATTTAGTCTCTAATATATGCTTTTGAATTTTCAACACATCTAAAGAATTTGGTAAATTTCCATTTTTAGATATATTCCCTGCTTTCAAGTAAATACCTGTTATTTCTTTTGTTTCTAATATATATTTTTGTAATATTAACACATCTAAAGAATTAATTAACCCATCTCCATTTACATCTCCATATATAATTACTTTAAAGCTATATAATATTTCATCATTATTGTTTTTGAAGTTTATAACTGTTCCTGTCCCTGCTTTTTCTTCGTCATCTAAAACTATTCCATCTTTTAATATTTCCATACTCAAATTTGTTTTAATTAATTTTTTAATTTCTCTAACACTATTATCTGTAAACCCTGTTAATTCATTTTCTGTATTGAAAACTATATTTTGTAAAAATTCTATATCTGTTAAATTTTCCTCTGGTTCATCTGTATTTGGCGGTATTACAGGATTTTCTGGTGGTAGAATTTCAATTTCTTTTATATAACTTTGAAACGCATATCCAATAACACCAGAAGGTAACTGAACTCTATCCCAACGTTCTCCGTTTTGAATTCCTTTAGCAATTCTAATTAATTCATCATTTCGTGTAACACCTGCTAAAACTTCATAAGAAGTTCCTGGGCCTGTTCTAATATTTAAAGTTGTATTTACATCTGCATATACTTTTGTATTATCAATCTCATAATCTGATTCTAATATATTCGGATTTAAACTAGGATATTCTGGCATATTCTCATACACAGGTATAACAAAACCTATTGAAGATGAAATCATTCCGTTTGAATTATACGCTCTATATATGTTATTAGACTCTGTATATGGTGCCAAACAGTTTGTCATATATTGATGCCAAAATAAATTGTTACTTCTCTCATCATTTACATCAAATTTTTGCAAATACAATGTGTTTTGCCCTACCCCAATATAACTACTGCCTAAAAAAACAGCTCCACCTTTTATTGCTTTTTCTGGTGTGTCCCATGGCAATAAATAATTAGCTTTAACACTCTCAGATGCTCCATTATCGTCTCTTGCATAACGTAATCCGTTTTTTATTGCTCCCAAATTTTCTGTTGAGCTTGTTGCACCAATATTAAAGAAATTATATAATCCTTCGTATCCTTGAACAGTTCCACTTATGGAACTATGAGTAATAAATGGTCCTACTTCTTGCCTTATTCTGGCTGCTAAGTGATATGGACTAACTCCTGAATATATTGCTGCTTCCAAAATTAAATCTGAATAAGTTTTTTGCGTTGCAATTAATTTTCCGTTGTAATCTTTATATTTTACTATAGTATTATAGAATTGTGTTCCATACAGTATTTTTTCTATTCCTTCTTTTGTATTTATATTATTGTCATATGACAATTTTTCAAATTGAAAGATTCGCACATCATTTAAAAAATTTCGTGGATTCATTACATATTCAATTGCATTTTTCGAAGCGTTAACCCAACCCAAATCCACTTGCACATTATATTTTCCGTTTTCAGTACATTTCCAGTTATCTGAATACGATATTGGAACTAAATTTTTATCATTTCCGTATTCCTGTTCAATAACATTATTCCAATCTAATCCTGTATATAGCGCTGTAAATTGCCAATATGGATATTTACGCTTTAATTCTTGCAAGTATGGTTTGTATGTGTCTGGAAAATTTTCTATACCTTCAATTTTAAAAGACGCTTGCACTTTCATATTTAGAAACAAATAAAAAAAAGCAAACACTATACAAACTTTCAAGAATTTAATTTTCATTAAAATTCCTCCAATGTTTTTATATAGTATTTGCATGTTTTTCATAAAAATACTGATTTATTTGAACAAATGTCCAAAATACTTATTTACTTGTAATTCAAATTTTCCTTTTGTATCGTTTGCAAATTTTATTACTTCTATATTCTTTGTTGTTTTACTTATTTCATCTGCCATTTTTAAATATTCTCTTTGTTGCTTTATACTGCTTTCTACTTCAAATTTTTGATATTGATGCTTATCTCTTTTTATTCTTGTTTCATATAATTTTTCATCTTCTAAATATAGTACAACGAAATAAATTTTAAAGTTTAATTTGTCCAATCTTTCCAACAATTCATTATATGTTTCTGTAAATGAATATTCTTTAAAGCCTAATCTTGAATATATTTCATCTGTAAAAAATGTTCTATCAAAAACCATATTTACATCTGTACATTTATTCATATAATCTAATAAAGCAAAATATCTATTAGAAGTCTTTTCAAATCCTGCTGTTTTTGTTTTGTCTTTTATTCCTGTTAATCTATATAAATCTGTTGCTGGCATATGCTCTCTTAAAAAATTTGTAAATGTTGTTTTTCCAGCACCTTGTGGTCCTTCAACTATTATTATTGTATCCTCCATAATATGCTCCTTTTATATTAATTATTTTGCAATAGATTTTGTCATTTCTTCTTTTAAATATTCAACTTCTTGGTTTAAATCTAACCTCATAAACAATGGCTCTCCTTTTTCAATTACCTTTGTTCCTGTTTTTATAGATTTATAATCTTCTAAAGTATCTCTTGCTTCATCTTCTGAAACTCCTAATTGCTTTAATATGTTTCTTCCAGTTTCAGGCATAAATGGTCTAACTAATATACCAATTTTTCTTAAATTTTCTACTAAATGATACATTACAGATTCTAATTTTTCTGTTTGTTCTTCTTTAGCTAATACCCATGGTGCTGTATCATCTATATATTTGTTTGTTTTTGAAACAAGAGTCCAAATTTCGGCTAAAGAATTACTTATTTGATATTCCTCAATACATTTTTCAGCGCATTCGCATTGGAGTTTAGCCATTTTTTCTAATTCTTCATCTACATCATTTATGCAACCTTTATATTCTGGGACAATTCCTCCAAAATATTTATTAACCATTGCAACAGTTCTATTTAATAAATTTCCTAAATCATTACATAAATCTGAATTATATCTTTCTACAAAACCCTCTGGCGTAAATAATCCATCTTGACCAACACTTAATTCTTTTAATAAGAAATATCTTGTTGCATCTAATCCATATCTACTCATTAAAGTTTCTGGATAAATTACATTCCCTTTAGATTTTGACATTTTTCCATCTTTCATCATTATCCAACCATGTGCCAATATTTTTTTAGGTAATGGTAAATCTAATGCCATTAAAAAAATTGGCCAATATATAGTGTGAAATCTTATTATATCTTTACCTACCAAATGTACATCTGCAGGCCAATATTTATTAAAATTAGTTTCATCTTCAGACATATATCCTAAAGAAGTTATATAGTTTGTTAATGCATCTAACCAAACATATACAACATGTTTAGGGTCTTTTTTTACTTTAATTCCCCAATCAAAAGATGTTCTGCTTACACATAAATCTTCTAACCCTGGTTTTATAAAATTATTTAACATTTCTGTCATTCTAGAATTTGGAATAATAAAGTTTGGATTTTCTTCATAAAACTTTAAAAGTCTATCTGCATATTTTTTCATATTGAAAAAGTATGCCTCTTCCTTCATTTTCTTTACTTCTCTACCACAATCTGGACATTTACCGTCTACTAACTGGCTTTCTGTAAAATATGTTTCACATGGTACACAATATAAACCTTCATATTCACCTTTGTAAATATCTCCAGATTCCATAAATCTATCAAAAATTTCTTCAACTACTTTTGTATGTCTTTCTTCAGTAGTTCTAATGAAATCATCATATTCAATATTCATTTTATTCCATAAGTCTTTTGCATAATCTGCAATACCATCTACATATTCTTGTGGAGACATTGATAATTTTTTAGAGACTTCTTCTATTTTTTGTCCATGCTCATCTAATCCTGTCAAAAATCTAACATCATATCCTTTTTCTTTTTTATATCTTGCAATTGAATCACCTAAAACTGTAGTATATGCTGTTCCTATATGAAATTTACCACTTGGGTAATATATAGGTGTTGTTATATAAAATTTTTTTAATTCCATAATTTCTAATACATCTCCTTTAATGTAGATTACAAATAAGGACAGGTTTTGTATTTACCTGTCCTTATCCTTTGTTTTATACTTTTTTCCAAAACCAATCTAAGCTATTATCTATACTCTTCTTTTTGTTTTCTTTAGCGTCTACATCATCTATCCATAAATATGATAAGAATGATACCATTATCATAAAGCAATCAACAAATAAGCATTGTTTTAAAACTGGTGTATAAACAGATGATATATCATCAGGTACTATTAATAGTTGAATTCCAAACATTATTATTAATGCTAAGTAAGCAAATAATGGTATTGCAGCTATATATGACTTTTTAAGTTCCTTTGCTAAAAACACTAAAAGTAATGTTGCTGCTAATAGTAATACTAATATTAATGGATCTGAAATATCGATAACGAACATAAATTTTCCTCCTTTGTATTTTATTTTTAAAACAATTTATATAAATAATTATTTTAATCTTTCTTCTATGAGTTTTGCAAGCTCATTTGCTTTTTTTGCAATATATTCTTGGTTTTCTCCTTCTATCATAACCCTTACTAATGGCTCTGTTCCAGAAGGTCTTATCAAAACTCTACCATTTCCTGAAAATTCTTTTTCTAGTTTTTCTATTTCTTTTACAATTACTTCATCGCTTTTGTAATCATCTCTTTTATTTGAATTAACTTTTGCATTTACTAAAACTTGTGGGTACATTGTAATAATACTAGCTAATTTAGAAGCTGAAATATTCTTTTCTAATAATACTTTAATTAACATTAATGATGTTAATATTCCATCTCCTGTTGGATTATAATCTAAGAAAATTACGTGTCCAGACTGTTCTCCACCTAAGTTGTATCCTTCTTTTAGCATTTCTTCTAAAACATATCTGTCTCCAACTTTTGTTTGTTTAAAGTTCAAATTGTTTTTTTCAGTGAATTTATTTAAACCTAAGTTACTCATTACTGTTGCAACAACTGTATCTTTATTCAATTTTCCTTTTTCTTTTAAATATTGTGATATTATTGCTAAAATCATATCACCATCTATTAAATTACCTTTTTCATCTACAGCTAAACATCTATCACCATCGCCGTCATATGCAATACCTAAACTTAATTTTCCTTCTTTAACGAATTTCTTTAAGTTTTCTAAATGTGTTGAACCACAATTTTCATTAATATTAACACCATTTGGTGCATCATTAATAATTTTATAATCAATACCTAATGCTTCAAAAACTTTTTGTGCTACAACAGATGTTGCACCATTTGCTGTATCAATTCCAACTGTAAAATCTATTCTATTATTTTCTTCAAATTCTTCTTCGAAATTCTTTCTGAAGAAATAAACATATTCATCTAATAAATCTTCTCTTACTTGTGCCACACCAATTTCATCATTTTTTGCTGTTAGTTCTTCTAATTTACCAGAATCCATAACCTCTTCAATTTCTTCTTCTAATTCATCTGGTATTTTCATACCTTTATTACTAAAATATTTTACACCATTAAATTCATAAGTATTATGAGATGCTGAAATAACAACACTTGCATCTGCTTTAAGTTTTTTTGTTAAATATGCAGCTGCTGGTGTTGGTATAACACCTAATTGAATAACATTTGCACCATAACTTAAAAAACCTGCTGTCATAGCACTTTCAATAAGTGTTCCAGAAATTCTTGTATCTCTACCTATTAATAATGTTGGTGTATGGTCTGTATGTTTAGATAAAACATACGCACCTGCTTTTGCTACTCTATATACTAATTCCGGAGTTAATTCCGTATTTGCAATTCTTCTAATTCCATCTGTTCCAAAATATTTTCTCATGTAAAAAATTCCTCCTCATAAACATTTAATATTATATATATTATTTCATTAATTAGCAAGTATTTTTTTAAAATATTTATGGTTATTTTATTGCCAATGGGTGCCAATGGGGACGGAGGTTTTTGGCAATAATTAGTCAAATTGCAATATATTTTAATTTTGCGAGTCGTCGGAACGCCGACCCCTTACAATTTACAATGCATTCTATTTATGAATTCATTCTAAATGATAATTGTCTATTTTACAAGGTGTTTTTTAAAAAATTTATATTTCATCTTCTATATTTAATAACCTATTATATTTTGCAATTCTGTCTGTTCTGCAAGGTGCTCCTGTTTTTATTTGACCAGCATTTGTAGCAACTGCTATATCTGCAATTGTTGTGTCTTCTGTTTCTCCTGAACGGTGCGAAATTATCGCAGTATATCCATTTCTTTTTGCTAATTCTATTGCGTCTAATGTTTCTGTTAATGTACCTATTTGATTTGGTTTTATTAGTACACTGTTTGCAATTTTTTCTTTTATTCCTTTAGTTATTCTTGAAACATTTGTAACAAATAAATCATCACCTACTAATTGAATCTTTTGTCCTATTTGTTTCGTTAATTCTCTCCAACCTTCCCAGTCTTCTTCTGCTAATCCATCTTCTATAGATATTATTGGATATTTATTTGTTAAATCTACTAAATATTTAATCATATCTTCTCTTGTTCTATATTCATTTGTTTTCCAAAAATAATACCCTTCTTTTCCTATTTTTTTAGCCTCTTCATGCATTTCTGTACTTGCTATATCTAATGCCAGTGATACGTCTTTTCCAGCTACATATCCGTGCTTTTCCAATTGCCTCTAAAATATATTCTATTGCTATATTTTCATCTGGTAAATTTGGTGCAAATCCGCCTTCATCTCCAACAGAAACAGAATATCCATTTTGTCTTAATACATTTTTCAATTTGTTATATATATTAACTCCAATTTGCAAACATTCTTTAAGGCTTTTACCTCCATGTGGCACAATCATAAATTCTTGTATATTAATATTGTTATCTGAATGTTTTCCTCCATTTAATATATTCATCATTGGCACTGGCATTTGCTTAGCATTTACTCCTCCAATATAATTGTACAAACTCATTCCAAGTGAAGCTGCAGCTGCTTTTGCAACAGCTAGCGAAACTCCGCAAAGTTGCATTTGCTCCTAATTTACTTTTATTATCTGTACCATCTAATCGTATTAAAGTTTTGTCTATTAGCAATTGCTCATACACATTTTCTCCCTCTAATTCTTCAGCAATTATATAATTTACATTTTCAACTGCTTTCAAAACTCCTTTACCATTATACCTAGTTGTATCTTCATCTCTTAATTCAACTGCTTCAAAGTTTCCTGTTGAAGCACCACTTGGCACAATGGCTCTACCAACATATCCATCTTCTGTTTCTACTTCTACTTGTATAGTAGGATTACCTCTTGAATCTAAAACTTCTATTGCATGAATAGAATCAATTGCTAAAAAACTCTTCATAAAAAAATACCTCCAATAACAAATTTTACATATATTATGCTCATTTGTTATTGGAAGTATGTATATTGCTGTGTTTATTGTTCTACTTCTTCAAATTGTGAATTGTATAATTCTGCATAAAATCCTTTTTTATCTAAAAGTTCTTCGTGTGTTCCTTGTTCTACAATATCTCCATGATTCATTACTAATATTAAGTCTGCATTTTTTATTGTAGATAATCTGTGTGCTATTATGAAACTTGTTCTTCCTTTCATAAGGTTATCCATTGCAGATTGTATTTGTAACTCTGTTCTTGTATCTATTGAACTTGTTGCTTCATCTAAAATTAATATTTTAGGATTTGTTAATATAACTCTTGCAATTGTTAATAATTGCTTTTGACCAGCAGATATATTACTTGTTTCATCATTTAATATTGATTCATATCCATTTGAAAGTGTTTTTATAAAATGATGCACATGTGCTGCTTTAGCTGCTTCTATTACTTCGTTATCTGTTGCATCTGGCTTTCCATATTTAATATTTTCTTTAATTGTTCCTTCAAACAACCAAGTGTCTTGTAAAACCATACCAAAGTTTCTTCTTAAATTACCTTTTTTTAGTTTACTAATATTCTTTCCATCTACTAAAATTTCTCCACTATTAATATCATAGAATCTCATTAATAATTTTACAATAGTAGTTTTTCCTGCACCTGTTGGACCAACAATTGCTATTTTTTGTCCTTGTTCTACATCAGCTGAAAAATCATTAATAACAATTTTATTTGAATCATATCCAAAATGAACATTTTTAAATGTAACATTTCCATGTACATCTTCTAAATCTATTGTTTCTGCATTCATTGGTTCTTCTTTTTCTTCTAAGAATTCAAAAACTCTTTCAGCTCCTGCAACCATAGATTGTATCATACTTGAAACTTGTGCTAATTGCCCTATTGGTTGAGTGAACTGTTTATTATATTGTATGAAAGATTGAATATCTCCTATTGCTATTCTTCCTTTAATTGCTAAATACCCGCCTAATATTGCTACTCCAACATAACCTACATTACTTATGAAATTCATTGCTGGGTGCATTAATCCGAGACAAGAATTGAGATTTCCAAGCAGATTTGTATAATTGTTCATTAGCCTTATTAAACTCTTCTATTGCCTTTTCTTCTCCGCAAAACGCCTTAACAATTGTATGCCCTGAATACATTTCTTCTACTTGACCATTTACATGTCCTAAGTATTCTTGTTGTCTTATAAAATATTTTTGAGATTTTCCTACTATTTTTTTAACAATAAAACCAGATATTGGTAGTATCAATATAGATATTATTGTCATTGTTATACTAATTGAAAACATCATTACTAGAATACCAATTACTGTACAAATACATGTAATCATTTGCGTTATACTCTGATTTAATCCCATACTAAGTGTATCAACATCATTTGTTATAATAGATAAAACTTCTCCATTGCTTTTTTTATCAAAGAAATTCATAGGTAATCTATTTATCTTTTCAGAAATTTTATTACGCAATTTGTATGTAATTTTTTGCGAAACAATTGCCATAATATAACCTTGAACAAATGAAAATATAGTACTTACAACATATAGTATAAGAACAGTTAATAAAATTTGACCAATCTTTTCAAAGTTTATTCCGCCATTATTCGTGAATTTATTCATAACTCCTGCAAATAATTCGGTAGTTGCATTTCCTAAAATTTTTGGTCCTACAATTGCGAATATAGTACTTCCTATTGCAAATATAAACACTAAAATTACTGCTACTTTATATTCCATTAAACACTTAATAATTTTCTTTAGTGTTCCTTTAAAGTCTTTAGCTTTTTCAACAGTATTTATTCCTGGTCCGCCTGGACCTTTTGATTTATTTCTTGCCATTTTATATTTTCTCCTTATTTTAATTCTTCTTCAGACAATTGTGATAATGCTATTTGTTTATATATTTCATTATTATCTAATAATTGTTTATGGTTTCCTATTCCTACAATTTTGCCTTCATCTAAAACAACTATTTTATCTGCATTAAGTATTGTATTAATTCTTTGTGCAACTATTATTACTGTTTTATTCTTAGTTTTTTCTTTTAATGCCTCTCTTAATTTTACATCCGTTTTAAAATCTAAAGCTGAGAAACTATCATCAAAAACAAATATTTCTGGGTCAATTGCAACTGCTCTTGCAATTGATAAACGTTGCTTTTGACCACCTGAAACATTATTTCCACCGTTGTGCTATTTCAGAATCATATTTTTCTTTTTTTCCTTCAATAAATTCAGAAGCTTGTGCTATATCAGCAGCTCTTTTTACATCTTCTAAACCTAAATCGTTATTTCCATATTTAATATTTGTTTCGATTGTTCCTGAAAAAAGAACCCCTTTTTGTGGAACAAATCCTATCTTCTTTCTTAATTCTTTTTGAGAAACATCTTTAACGTTTATTCCATTAATAAGAAGTTCTCCTCCTGTTACATCATAAAAACGTGGTATTAAATTTACTACTGTAGATTTTCCACTTCCTGTACTTCCAATAATTGCAGTTGTCTCTCCTGGATTTGCCGTGAAAGTTATATCACTTAAAATCTCTTCATCTGCATCTGGATATTTAAAACAAACATTTTTAAATTCAACTAAACCTTTAATATTTGAATTGAAGTTTTTTGTTTCAGCCTTATCTTTTATTACTTCATCTGTATTTAGTATTTCACTTATACGGTTTGCTGAAACCATAGCTCTTGGAAGCATTATTGATAACATAGAAATAAACAAGAAGCTTATAACAACTTGCATTGCATATTGAATAAAGGCCATTAAATCTCCAACTTGCATTATTCCTGCATCTACTTTAAATGCTCCAGCCCAAATTATTAATATTGAAATTGCATCCATAATAAAGAATAATGCTGGAAACATTATAGCCATTACTTTATTAACAAATATATTTGTCTTCGTTAAATCTATATTTGCTTTATCAAATCTTCCTTCTTCATGTGATTCTTTATTGAAAGCTCTTATAACTGGTAATCCTGTTAAAATTTCTCTAGATACTCCATTTAATTTATCTATTAATGTTTGTAATCTTTTGAATTTTGGCATTGCTACAATGAATAAAACTGCTATTATGCAAAGAATTGCTAGAATTGCTACTCCTATAACCCAAGACATAGAATTTTCACTTGTAGAAAGCACCTTTAAAAATGCTCCAATACCCATTATTGGTGCATATACAATAACTCTAAATAGCATAACCATTAAGTTTTGAATTTGTTGAATATCATTTGTTGTTCTAGTAATAAGTGATGCTGTTGAAAATTGTTTAAATTCCTTATTTGAAAACTTTAATACTTTTTCAAAAACTTTATTTCTTAAAGTTTCGCCTAATCTCGCTGCAGTCTTTGAAGAAAATAACATTATAAAAATAGCGCATATCATACTTCCAACAGATATACCTATCATTTGTAATCCAATTTTTAGAATATTTCCAACAGCTGTAGACTCATCTGCAGCCATTTGTACATTGCTTTGAATAGTATCTATAATTTTAGCTGTATAACTTGGTAGTTCCAAATCTAAAACAGCCTGCATACAAAGCAATATAATTATTGCTAAAACTAATATCCATGATTTCTTTAAAAACTTTAATACTTTAAACATATATATTACACTCTTTTCTTATTTCTTTTTTAACATCGTTATATTATAGTATTAATAAAAATTTTTGTCAATGCAATTATTTGACTTTTTATGTAAATATTGATATAATATTGGCATCAACTTGCTTTAGCAAGAAAATTTAGGAGGCTTATTTATGGCTATCAGTAATGCATATCAAGTCCAAAACCTGGTTGCAGCTTCACGGCTGGAGAAAGATTCGGAACAGCGAATTGAATTGGAAAATTTAATTAACCGTGCTGCTTCAAATGACAGGTGTGAATGTATCTACGAATACCCTATTAGAGACGCTGTCAGAGATGAGCTTATTTCTAAGAGATATAAGCTCTCAGTTCAAGGTCATTATACCATCATTTCATGGTATCCGGATTCTAATACTTCCAAAACTAAGTAAGCAAAAAAGCATAAGTCGCATGACTTATGCTTTTTCCTTTGTCAACATTTAAATTTTATTAGTGAATAGTTAATAATGAAAAGTGAATAGTAAAATGTGCGACATCTACGTCTTTAAACTTTTCACTATTCATTATTCACTCTTCACTATTCACTGCGACGAAGTCGCACATTTGGCTGGGGTGGAAGGATTCGAACCTTCGGAATGTCGGAGTCAGAGTCCGATGCCTTACCGCTTGGCGACACCCCAATATATTTGTTTCATTTAAAACATATTGGAGCCGGCTGTCTAGCATGCCAGCTCCTACATTTTTATTTTTTATTTCTATTTCATACTTTCTTCTACTGCTACTGCAACAGCTACTGTTGCTCCAACCATTGGATTATTTCCCATTCCTATTAATCCCATCATTTCTACGTGTGCTGGTACAGATGAACTTCCAGCAAATTGTGCATCTGAATGCATTCTTCCCATTGTATCTGTCATTCCGTATGATGCAGGTCCTGCTGCCATATTATCTGGATGTAATGTTCTTCCTGTTCCTCCTCCTGATGCTACTGAGAAGTATTTTTTACCTTGTTCTATACATTCTTTTTTGTATGTTCCTGCTACTGGGTGTTGGAATCTTGTAGGGTTTGTTGAGTTACCTGTAATAGATACATCAACTCCTTCCAAATGCATTATTGCAACACCTTCTCTTACATCATTTGCTCCATAACATTTTACTTTGCTTCTTTCACCATTTGAATATGCTTTTTCTTCTATAACATTTACTTTACCTGTAAAGAAGTCAAAATCTGTTTTTACATATGTAAATCCATTTATTCTTGAAATTACTTGAGCTGCATCTTTTCCTAAACCATTTAATATAACTTTTAATGGTTGTTGTCTTACTTTATTTGCTGATTTTGCAATACCAATTGCTCCTTCAGCTGCTGCAAAAGATTCATGTCCCGCTAAAAATGCAAAACATTTTGTTTCTTCTGTTAATAGCATTGATGCTAAGTTTCCATGTCCTAATCCTACTTTTCTGTCATCTGCTACAGAACCTGGTATACAAAATGCTTGTAATCCTTCTCCTATTGCTTTTGCTGCGTCTGCTGCTTTTATGCATCCTTTTTTTATAGCAATTGCTGCTCCTAAAGTATATGCCCAGCATGCATTTTCAAAGCAGATTGGTTGTATCCCTTTTGTTATTTCATATGGATTAAATCCTTTTTCTTTACAAATATTTAATGCATCTTCAAAATCCTTTATTCCATATTTCTCCATTACTGGTTTAATTTGATCTATTCTTCTTTCATAACTTTCAAATAATGCCATTTTTATTCCTCCTTATTATTGTTTTCTTGGGTCTATTTTTTTAACAGCTTCATCAAAACGTCCATATTGACCACTTGCTTTTTCTATTGCTTCTAAAGGTTCTAATCCTTTTTTAATATTTTCCATCATTTTACCTAAATTAACATATTTATATCCAATAATTTCGCTGTTTTCATCTAACCCAATTTCTGTTATGTATCCTTCTGCTAATTCTAAGTATCTTGGTCCTTTTGAAAGTGTTGAATAAATTGTACCAACTTGGCTTCTGTTTCCTTTTCCTAAGTCTTCTAATCCAGCACCTATTGGTAAACCATTTTCTGAAAATGCAGATTGTGTTCTACCATATACTATTTGTAAGAATAATTCTCTCATAGCTGT
>CAZTHC010000023.1:0-18530 GCA_964613425.1 uncultured Lachnospiraceae bacterium | reverse complement strand
ATGAGATGCCGCAGGGAAGACATAGACAAACCGGTAGCGCAGGGCGAGCTTCACCGATATATCGCCGATAAGGTGTATGAAAAAGGCCTCGAAAAAAAGACATATGCAGAGATACTGAAGAATAAATTAAAGTCTACCGGAAAGAAGATCGCGGTAGTAGGTGCCGGACCTGCCGGACTTACAGCGGCTTATTACCTTTCAAGGTTGGGGCATGATGTCACGGTATTTGATGCGAAACAAAAAGCCGGAGGCATTTTGCGCTACGGTATTCCGGCATACAGGCTCCCGAAAGACATCATGGACAAAGAGCTAGGCATCCTTAAAAAACTCGGGGTGAAGTTCAAATTCGGGACTAATATAGATGCGGAAAAGATGATGGGACTTGTCGATTCTTTTGATTCCGTCTTTAATTAAAGATGCATATATAATTGATGCTCAAAATCAATGTGTAATGCCTGGATTAATTAATACTCATACACATTTGCCAATGAGTATATTTAGGGGTACTTTTGAAAATTGCAATTTAATGGATTGGTTAAATAATAAAATTTGGCCTATTGAAGCTAATTTAACTGAAAATGACGTATACAAAGCAACTATGCTTTCATACATTGAACAAATTTCTACTGGAACTACTTGTACAAATGACCATTATTTTTTATCTGAAAGTATAAGAAAAGCAGCTATTGATAGTAAAGTTAGAACCTGCTTAACACGTGTTTTAATGGACTCTAATGGTAATTTGAAAGAACGCATAGAAGAATTTAAAGAATTATATAATTCAAGGGATACTTCAAATTCTTTAATAACATATACTGTTAGCCCTCATAGTTTATATACTTGCTCTGACGAATGTTTAGAAGCAGCTTCAAAATTAGCTTTAGAATACAATTTGCCTGTACATCTACATTTTTTAGAAAGTATTAATGAAATAGATGATATAAAAAAACTCCATAATTTAGATGCAAGTTCTGTATTAAAAAAATATTTTAGTAAAACAAAAAATATTTTAGCACACGGAGTAAAACTTACTGATTCAGATATTGAAATTTTAAAGACTCTAGATTGTGGAATTGCACATAATCCAGTTTCAAACCTTATGCTAGGTTGCAAAATTGCGGATGTTTCTAAATATATTTCTTCTGGAATTAATGTTGCTCTTGGAACAGATGGACAAGGAAGTGGAAATAACTTAGATATGTTTGAAACAATGAAATTTGCATGTTTGCTTCCAGGTGGAATTCATGAAAATGAGCAAAGAATTAATTGTAAAGATGTTATTAAAATGGCAACCATCAACGGTGCTAAACTTTTAGGATTAGACGATAAAATAGGTAGTATAGAAATTGGTAAAAAAGCAGATATAATTTTAGTTGATATTTCAAAGAAATTAGATAATATCACTTCTATACCAAATAATAATATTTTGTTCAATTTAGTTTATAACACATCTGGAAGAAATGTTACAACAACGATTGTAAATGGAGATATTCTAATGGAAAATAGAGAATTAAAATATATAGATATACACGAGTATATTTAGGGGTTATATTTTAAAAGGCGTATAGTATACGCCCTTTTAATTATTAACAATTAGTATTTTTTCCGTTATATTAAGTTTTCTTCAATTAATAACTTTTATCAATGTTGCAGTAATTTATTTCTGAAATTCTATAAGTCTTGCCACTCAAGTCAACAGTCATTTTGCAAGAGTATTCTTCGGAAAGGCTCCCATCTACTTCAATATTATTATATTTAACAATATATTCTATTGCATCATTAGTTATAGAAGCTCTTGATAATTTTATATTTGTAATATTCCATTCTGTTGCTCCAGCATAAGAAACATATAAATATCCATCTTCTTCGATAAATCTAGAATTTAGAACATTATCGAAAGCACTGGATGTAAAAATTTCTAAATATTCATCTTCTACATCAGAATATAATACATTCCTCTTTGTATATTTTACTCCATTTATAGTTTTCTCTACTAATGGTTGTACTTTTTCATATTGATCAAACTCACTATATTGTGATTCTCTTATTTTTTTGCTTCCTTTTTCAAATAATTCTTTTGCTATGGGGTCAACTTTACTCTCTGATACTTTATCCTTATCTAGTTCCACTAAAATAAACTTACTTCCTACTTCTTCAAATACTTCTTTCATTTCCTTTATTTCTGTTGGCATATCTTCGAATCCATAATTATTAGTTCTATATTTTGCTATACCTTCTTTATTTATTAATTCTAATGTATTATTTGCGCATTTTTTAAATGTATACTTAACGTTAATATCTGTCGTATCTAAATAATCTGTTGTTATTTTTTTTGCATTACATATTACATTATTCTCTTCTTCTATGAAAGTACCGTTTAGTACAAAACCTCCGCCACAATATAATTTAAAATTATTATCTGATAATAATCTCAATGATACCTCATCATAATAGTATCCTACTTCGTCTTTTACACTTTGTGGTACTTGATATGCATATTCTCCTAGAATTCCATTTAATACTACATCAGAAGTGTTTTGTAATGTATTATTGTTTCGTGCTAATGGTTCTCCACTAGTTTTTGTTTCTTTTTCATTATCTCTTACAAAGCCTAAATAATAAGTTATTCCTAATGCAAATATTAATACAAATATTATAACTATGCAAATTACTGTTCCTAAACTTATTTTTATTTGTTTCTTTTCTTCCATAAAATTTCTCCCCTCTTATATTATATTAAAATAATATCATAGCATTTTTTAGTGTCAATAAAAAAACAATAGGTTTCACCTATTGTTTTTTACCTCTAAATGTATTTGTATTTCTTCGTTATATAAAACATTGTATTGCATCAACTTTTCCGTCTTTTATATATGCTTTACATTCTTCATAAGTTCCTGTCTGCTCTTTGCTCCATTTTTGTAAATCACTTATTGAATATGTGTTTTCTAATACTTCCATTCCATTAGAATCATATTCTTTAATATTTCCATTTTCATCATATTTACATTCTGATGAAGCTCCTATAATTAATATATCTTTATCTATTTCAAATTTGATTTTTTCCGTTGAATAGTCTCTCAATCCTCCAACTGCAGCGCCTGCTACATTTTCAAAATATCCTTCGTTAGTTTTGTATCTGTAACGTAGAGCTAATAAAGTACCTTCATTTGATTTAATATATATAGTTTCTTTTGACCCATCTTCTGCATATTTTTCGAATTTCCATTTAAGATTTCTAAACTCTATTTCACTTCCGTTTATTACCGCTTCAAATTGAGATTTTGAAATATTTGTTGGTCCTTTTTTTAATAAATATGCTGTTACCACATATTTATCTGAATTCTTTGTTATATCATCTATGCAAAAATATGATTCGCCTTGCCCAAGTTTATTTTCTACATCAACACTGTTTGTTAATTGTGTTTTTTCTAATTCGTTTATTCTTTCATTGTTTTTTACAATTCCAATATAATACAAAACTCCTAATGCTACAATTAATAGAATAATTATAACTAAGCAAATTACTGTTCCTGAGCTTATTCTTTTCTTTTCTTCCATAAAATTTCTCCCCTCCTATATTATATTAAAATAATAACATAGCATTTTTACGTGTCAATTTTTATATCAAATATTTTTTTAAATTTGTTTTGCTTATATGTTATGATTTACGGGCTGTCGAGGACGCCAGCCCCTACGGTTTGCAATGTACTTATGGTTTTGTTTGGGATTAGGAACAGATTCTGTCTCTACAATCTGTAATGTGTCTTTTGTTTAACGGCTGTCAAACATTTTGTAGGGGTCGGCGTCCTCGACGACCCGCCTTTAATTATATTTGCATCAACGAGATTTGAAGCACTGCTTATGATAAATTTAATGGGGCGCAAATATGCGCCCCTACGGTATTTGTAATTTTTATGCTGTTTTTAGCTCTAGCCTTAATTTATCTGCTATCATTGCTATAAATTCTGAATTTGTTGGTTTTCCTTTACTAGCAGATACTGTATATCCGAATATTCCTTCTGTCGTTTCTGTTCTTCCACGCGCCCATGCCACTTCTATTGCATGTCTTATTGCACGTTCTACTCTGCTTGGTGTTGTTTTGAATTTATGCGCTATGTCTGGATATAATTGTTTTGTTATTTGGTTTATTACCTCTATATCACTTATTACCATCATTATTGCTTCTCTTAAATATTGATATCCTTTTATATGTGCTGGAACTCCAACTTCATGTATAACATTTGTTACCAATGCTTCTAAATTGCTTTCATCTTTCTTTGCTTCTGGTGCTATTTCAATATATTGTGTTTTCGTTTCTTTACTATTTATAAAATTATTTTTTTGCTGTGTTGGTTGGAAATATTTTATTTCTTTTATTCTTTGAATTAATAGTTCAATATCAAATGGCTTAACTACATAGTATTCTGCTCCTAAAGTTATTGCTTTTTGAGTTATTTTATCTTGTCCAACTGCTGATAACATTATACAAATTGGTTCTTTCTTTAATTTTAAAGTGTGTAGCCTTTCTAAAACGCCTAATCCATCTAAATGTGGCATTATAACATCTAGTAATGCAACATCTGGTTGAACATTAGCAATCATTTCAACAGCTTCCTCTCCATCCTTTACCATTCCTATAACTTCAATGTCATCATGTTGTCTTAAATATCCCAACAAAGTATTTGAAAATTCCTTATTATCGTCAGCTATTAATACTGTAATCTTATCCTTCAAAATAATACCCCCTAAATAAAAATATTTGTAAAAATTTTACATTTCGAATTATAATACCTTTTCGACATTATTGCAATAGTTTTTTGGAAATTTTTTCTAATTTTCTTAGTTTTGCTTTATATATCAACAAATTTTGTTTGTAAAATATTTGCTTTTATAACATTTAATTCATAATTTTTTATATCATTCTGTAAAATTTGTAATTTTTCCATTTCAATTTCTAATAGTATTTCAGTGTTTTCTAAATATGCAATATCTGATATTTTTATATTATTCTTATTTAGATAATATTTAATTTTATCTAGTTCTTCATATTTTACAATAAGTTGAACTTCTTTTCCAACAGCTCTTTTTATTGTTTTAGCTTCTTCTACAGTTTTTCTTGTAACTTCTGAATATGCTCTAGATAATCCTCCTGTTCCTAGTAAAATTCCTCCAAAATATCTAGTTACTACTACTAAAACATTTGACAATCCCATACCAGCTATTATGTTTAATATTGGAGCTCCTGCTGTTCCACTTGGTTCACCATCATCATTAAATTTAACAACTGCTCCAATTCCATCTCCTGTTTCTATTATGTATGCAAAGCAATTGTGTTTTGCATCAAAATATTTCTTTTTAATTTCCTTTATTTTTTCTTCCGCTTCTTCAACGCTTTCAACATATATAACATTTGCTATAAATTTTGATTTTCTTTCAAGCAATTGTCCCATTGAATTATTCTTTATAGTTTTAAACATATACTTATTTTACTCCTTAAAAATGTATTTTTACTTTTATATTAACTATTTCCTGCTGTAAATCCTGTTGAATAAGCTATTTGTAAATTAAATCCTCCTGTATATGCATCTACATCAATAATTTCTCCTGCAAAATATAATCCTTCTATTAATTTTGACTCCATAGTTTTTGGATTTATTTCTTTAATGTCAACTCCTCCTGCTGTAACTATTGCTTCTTCAATTGGTCTAAATCCACTTATTGCTATTTCAAAGTTTTTCAATAAATTAACTAAACACATTCTTTCTTCTTTTGTAATTTCATTAACTTGTTTATCTGGATTTATTTTAGATAATTTTACAATTGTATTAATTAACTTATTTGGTAGTAGTTCTGCCAATGAATTCTTAAACTGCTTATTTTTTTGACTTTCAAAATCCCTTAAAATTCTTAAGTTTAATTTTTCTATAGATAATGCTGGTTTAAAATCTATACACAATTTAATTTTTCTTTCTTTAAGTAATTTATCTATATCTTTTACTCTTAGTAAATGTGCTGATCCACTTAATATTACTGGTCCTGAAACTCCAAAATGAGTAAAAATCATTTCTCCAAAATCATTATATATTGTCTTGTTTGTGTCGTTATTTGTTAGTTTTATCTCTACATTTTTTAAACTTAACCCTTGAATATCTCTACATAATTGAATATCAAAAGATTCTAATGGAACTAGTGAAGGCTTTATTTCTGTTATAGTATGCCCTAGTTCTTTAGCTATTTTATATCCGTCACCAGTTGAACCTGTTAAAGGATAACTTTTACCTCCGGTTGCTAAGATAACTTTTTGTGCAGATTCAATGCATTTCTTATCATTTTTTATATATTCAACTCCAACAGCTGTATTGCTGTTAGTTATTATTTTACATACTTTTGCATTTGTAATTATTTTTATATTTAATCTACTTACTTCTTTTAAGATAGCATTTAACACATCTTGAGCTTTATCTGTACATGGGAAAATTCTATTGCCTCTTTCTTCTTTTACCTGTAATCCATTTCTTTTAAGCAACTCTATTATATCTGTATTAGAGAATTTTTCGAAAGCACTATACAAAAATCTTCCATTCCCAGGAATGTTTTTAATAAATTCAGAAATATTTAATGAACTAGTTATATTGCATCTACCTTTTCCTGTTATTAATAATTTTTTTCCACAAGAATTCATCTTTTCTAAAATAATAGTTTCATTTCCTTCTTTTGCAGATTCTATTGCAGCAATAAGCCCAGCTGGTCCTCCACCTATAATAACGCACTTCAAAATTTATTCACCCTCTTTTGAAAAAATATTAGATATTGCTTTCAACACTCCTAGCTTTCCATATTCATATGTTAAACCGCCTTGTAGAAATGCTACATATGGCTCACGAATTGGTGCATCACAACTTAATTCTATTGAAGAACCTTGTGTAAAAGCTCCAGCAGCCATTATTATTTTATCTGAATACCCCGGCATATCCCAAGGTTCTGGTATTGAATTTGAATCTACTGGTGAACCCATTTGAATTCCTTGGCAAAACTTAATTAATTTTTCTGGCTCGCCAAATTGTATTGTTTGTACTATATCTGATCTTTTATCATTATATTTAGGCTCCACACTATAACCTAATTTCTCTAACATTTTACTTGCAAATACTGCTGTTTTTAAACTACTTGCTACAACGCTAGGTGCTAAGAATAAGCCTTGTAGTATTTGCTTATTCATTCCTAAAGTTGGTCCAACTTCTTTTCCTTGTCCTGGTGAAGTTAATCTTTCTGCAACTAATTCAATTAATTCTTTTCTTCCGGCAACATATGCTCCATTAGGCGCAATTCCTCCGCCTAAGTTTTTAATTAAAGAACCTACTATAATATCTGCACCTAATTCTAATGGTTCTTTTGTATCTACAAATTCTCCATAACAATTGTCTATCATAACAATTGCACTGTTATTTACACTTCTAATTTGTTTAATAACCTCTTCAATTTTGTCTAATGCTAAACTCTTTCTTAAAGAATATCCCCTAGAACGTTGCATAATTACTAACTTTACATTGTTTTTAGAAAGTCTTTGTTTTATTTTTTCTATATCAAATTCATTGCCTATTAAATCTATTTGTTCATAGTTAATCCCAAATGATTTTAATGAGCTTTTATTCTCTTTTATTCCAATTATAGAATCTAATGTGTCATATGGTTTTCCATTAATACTAATCACAGTATCTCCTGGTCTTAATAGCCCAAATAGTGTAACAGTTAATGCGTGTGTTCCAGATATGAATTGTCCTCTTACAATAGAATCTTCTGCACCTAATACTTCTGCAAATATTTTTTCTATTGCCTCTCTTCCGCAATCTCCATAACCATATCCTGTAGTAGTTCCGAAGTGCATATCTGATAAATTATTTCTTTTAAAAGCTTTTAATACCTTTAAGCTATTTAGTTCACAGGTTTTTTCAATGTCTTTAAAAACATCTTTAACTTCATTTTCTACTTCATTTGATAATTCTAAAATTTCTTCGTTTATTCCAAATTCTTTCATTTTTTTCCTCTTTCATTTTTTATTTTTGGATATTATTTTTACATGCTTTTACCCATAAAATTCTTTTATCTTCGTATTCATCTATTTTATAAGTTACCGTTTCTGTTTCTATTATAGGCTTTTCTCCATCTGATGGTATTCTATCTAATTTTTCTATTAAATATCCTGAAAGAGTATCATATTCGCCTTCTTCAATGTTTACTCCTAATATTTTTTTCAACTCATGTATTGATACACTTCCACTAATTCTAAAAGTATTATCATCAATTTTTTCAAATTCATGTTCTACATCATCATATTCGTCAAATATATTTCCTACTAATTCCTCTAAAATATCCTCCATTGTAATAATTCCAGCTGTTCCGCCGTATTCATCTAATACTATTGCCATTTGCTGTTTATTTTTTTGAAGTTCTTTAAATAAGTCATTTATTTTCTTGTTTTCAGAAACAAAAACAGCTTCTCTCATAATATCTCTAATTTGCACTTCTTCATTAGATTTTAAAAATTTTAACAAATCTTTTACAAATAGTATTCCTTGAATATCATCTATTTGTTCTTTATATACTGGAATTCTACTATACTTATACTCATCTAATACTTCTAATATATCGCTAATTCTAGAATTAATATCTATTGCATAGATATCTGTTCTATGTATCATAACTTCAGATACAGCTTTATCATTAAATTCAAATACGTTATTTATAAGTTCTTTTTCTTCTTGCTCTATAGTCCCACTTTCTTCTCCTACATCTACCATCATTTTAATTTCTTCCTCTGTAACTGTTTCTTCATCATTTGGTTTTACTCCAAAAAGTTTGCTAACTATGTCTGTTGAAATTGTTAATAATTTTACAAAAGGAGCTGTTATAATTGATATAAATTTAACTATTGGAACTGTAAAGTATGCTATTTTTTCATAATTCTTCATTGCTATTCTTTTAGGCACAAGTTCGCCAAATACTAATGTAAAATATGAAAGAACTATTGTTATTATTATAATAGAAATACTCTTCCAAAAAGCAATATCTACCGGTATAATATTGTTTAACACTGGTGCTAAATTATCTGCAAATGCTTCTGATGCAAATGCACTTGATAAAAATCCAGCTAAAGTAATTCCTATTTGTATTGTTGCTAAAAATTTGCTTGGTTCTTTTAGCATTTTGCTTATTTGCTTTGCTTGTTTTTTTCCTTCTTTTGCATCTCTTGAAACTTTTGCGTCATTTAAAGATATAAATGCAATTTCAGTTGCTGCAAAAAACGCATTTAATAAAATTAATACTACTAATACAATAAGTTGTGATAACATATATTAAAATACACTCCTTTAATATGTATACTTTTTTATGTATTATATCTCCTTACAGATTAGTATGTCAAGAATTTTACATTCCTGTTTTAGGTAGTTTAATCACTTGCATTTCAGTATTTGTACTAATTACATTATTTGTGTTTTCTATTATATTTGTATTTTCCAATGTATTATTATTTTTAACAGTATTACTATTTTCAATTACATTATTATTTAGTGTTGTATTCTAGTTATTTATTTTATTATTATTTTTATTTATGTTATTATTTTCTAGTGTATTTTGATTTCTTAGTGAATTATTGTTCTCTGTTATATTGTTATTTTCTGTTCTATTTTGATTTTCAATAACACCATTACTTCTTGTAGTATTATTGTTTTCTGCAGTATTTTCATTTCTTAGTGAATTATTGTTCTCTGTTATATTGTTATTTTCTGTTCTATTTTGATTTTCAATAACACCATTACTTCTTGTAGTATTATTGTTTTCTGCAGTATTTTCATTTCTTAGTGAATTATTATTTTCTACTACATTATTATTTATTGTTGTGTTTTTGTTTTCTGTTGTTTCATTTCTTTTTGTAACATTATTATTTTCTGATGTAGTGTCATTACTAATTGAATTATTGCTTTCTAATTTGCTATTATTTTCTTCATTGGTTTTTATTATTTTATTTTCATTAATTATATTAGTATTTTGAGTTGTCTTGTTTTCTTCTATATTTGTATTTTCTGTTTTATTGGTTACATTTATTTCTGCCTCTTTTTTAGATACATTTATATTCTCTTCTGAATTAGTAATATTAGATACTTGTGTTTTAGAATTATTAACTGTTATATTCACAACTTCGTTTAAGTCTAAGTTTATTTCAATTAATTTGTCATAAGCTGTATATCCTTCTTTAGTGCTAATTTCTTGTAAAAAATATTTTCCTGGTATCATATTGCTTAATATTATTTTTCCTTGTTCATCACTTATTAAACCTTTATATACTATTGTTTTATTTTCATCTAGCAAATTAAACACTACTCCTGCTAATGGTTGCTTAGTGTCTCCATCTTGCTTTTTAATTACTATTTGAGTTGAATTTTCTTGATAATTTTGTGTTAAACTTCCTGTTGCATCTTCATATGTTGCAGCTGTTATTGCATAATCTTGTAAAGTGCTTTTGGGAGCTTTTCCATAAAACACAGGCTTTGTATTTACTGTACTTGTTACATTTATTTTAAAAGTATTTGCTGTTTTTGCATTTGCTATTGGTAGTAAAACTTTAAATTTCTCTCCAATTGAAAATTCCTTTTTCTCTGTATTTTTAATGTCTGTAATTAATGTTTCTTCTGGCAATTTTCCAGAAAGATTTATTTTATATTTTCCTGTACTTGTTTCAGATTTAATACTATATGTTTTTGATAAGTAATTTGAATTTATAGTATCTATATTCCAAGTATTATTTTCTTCTACTAACTGTATATCTGCAGATACTTTTGTAGCATTTGAATTTTTTGCAGCATTTACTATTGTTTTTAATGCATTTAAAGTACGTGTTCCCGCTTCTCCTACTGCACTATAATTATTTATATTATTGCCATATATTGTACAATATACAGCTTGTTTTGTTGCAGTATACGCCTCTTGAGTAGTTAAACAACCTAATTGTTGTAAAGTTTTATATGGATATCCATTTGTTATAGTTCTCCAAAGCTTTACATCTGTAAGTAATCCATTAATATTTACAGTATATGCCCCACTTTCTCCAACTCCATTTAATTCTTTTTGCATACAATATGCTGGGTATTCTACTCCATTGTTATTATACACAACAAAAGTAGTATATACATTTGTTCCATTATACTTTAATAGTGTACCACAATCTCCTTTTGAATATAGGTTTGCACTATTTAAAGTTGCCGCTTTTGTTACATTTATACATGTTAATACATTTATTAATAATAATATAATTGCTATTATTCTAATTTTTTGTTTCATTTTACATCTACCTTTCTTTAATTTGTTTTTTGAATAGCCTGAATACATCTTCTATAGGCTGGTTTATCTTCTACACACGTAATTAGTGTTATTCTATTATCATTTGTATTTTTCAAATACGACCAATCTTCATCTGTTATAATTGAAATTGTAGTAACTTCATATTCTCTTTGTTCTCCGTTATACTTATATATTATTTTGTCACCTATTTTCAGAGATTTTATATTCGCAAAATAATTTACAGGATAACCTCTATTATGTGCTGCTAATCCTACATTTCCATTCCATACTCCTGTATTCTCAAAATGTCCTACATATTTGTTCATTACTTCTACACTCGTGCCTTGTTGAACTGGTGCAATTAAATTAATAATAGGTATTGAAATTTCCCAATTAATTTGTACCTGTTCCTGCTTTACTTTGTTAGCAATTACACTATTAGTTTGCTTCATTTCATTTACAATTGCGTTATTTGTCTGCTTAACATTATTGTAATTTGTACTATTGGTTTTAGAAGTACTGTTTTGTAAAACAGATTTTTTTTCAATTATAATGCTTGATTCTGATTGAATCTCATTAGTATATTCCATTTTCCTTTGTTTATTAAATGCACTAACATTTTCTGAAATTAAGCAAAATAACATATACACTAATATAGTTAATACTAGAATTATGCTATTTACATTTCTCTTTGTATAGCTAATCACATAGCATTTCCTCCTTGTAATATTTAGTTGTTTGTTTTTTGGAAATTTAAAAGATTAAAATATCTTTAGAAAAAAATTTTTAAAATTGCAATTTTGAAATTTAATGATTACATATTAATATAAATTTTGTAAATTGTAAAGCAGTTTTCATCGACAAAAAAAGACATTTTTTGAAATGTCTTTTAACGTTCATCTATTTCTATTTCTTTTGGATTCAATCTTTTTTCAATGCTTTCTAATTTATCTAAATAGCCTAAATTTTTCATATCTTCTCTCAAAAATTCTATTGATTTTTGGGGTTCTCGATATGGTGTACTTTCTATATATGCTAAAACAATATCTTCTATATGTTTATCTAAGTCTAAACTTCTCATTATTCTATTTGTCTCATAATACTTATTTATATAATGGTTTATTTTCTGTTTTTTCTCTACATCTTCAATATCTTCTTGAGGTTTAAACAAGTCCATCTGTAATCTCTCTAAAAAACTTGGTTTTCTTAACTGTTTTGGTTGTTCTTCTCTTTTTAATAATTCTATACAGTTCTTTAAATCTCTAATTGCTGTACCTTTATAACCATTCAGTTCTCTGTTAATTGCAACTATAAGCATTGATTCCTTACAATTAATATTTTTGCCTCTAAATATTGAAATAACTTCTCCAATTTTCTGATTATATGTTTCATCTACATCTGGTAAAGTTTCATTAGGTCTATACTGTTTTATTATTCGAATATATTCTTTAACTTGGCTAATTTTTAAATCTTTTTGCTCCATAATTACCTCCGTTTATACAACTTAACATAAAAATTATATCACATATTTCTAATTTTGTAAATTCTTTACTTCCTTTAAATCTTTAAAAAATTGAATTTTCTTGTTTTCATCTCTTAGAAGTGCTGCTGGATGCCATGTTGGCATATACATTATGCCTTTGATATTTATCCATTTGCCTCTGCTTTCTGTTATTCCATATTCTTCACCTAAAACATTTTTTAATGCTACACTTCCAAGTAATACTATTATTTTAGGCTTTACTAGAACAACTTGATTTCTTAAATAATTCAAACATGCTGTTGCTTCATCCTTTTCTGGATTTCTATTTGCTGGTGGCCTACATTTTACTATGTTTGCAATATATACCTCTTCTCTTTTTATTCCTGTTGCATCAAACGCCATATTCATAAGCTGTCCTGCTTTCCCAACGAATGGAATTCCTTGTGCATCTTCATCTGCACCTGGGCCTTCACCTATGAACATTATATCTGTATTTTTATTTCCTGTTCCAAATACTATATTAGTTCTGTTTGTGCACAATTTGCATCCTTTGCAGTCTTTTACGCTCTGCTCTAGTTCTTCCCAATTATCATACATCTAATATTACCTCTTTTATTCACTTTTTATTTTGTTTATAATTTCTTCTTTTTTTAAATGTTGAATATAACAGTACTCGTTTTTTGCATCATCAAAATTACATACACTTTTATAGTTACACATATCACACTGTTTCAACTTATTTTTTGTATTGTAATATGGCTTAATATTTATATTTCCACCTAAAATTTCCTTTGAAATCTTTTTAATTATAGAATTCAAATGTTTTTGTAACGCTTCAAATTCCTCTTTTTTTATAGTACTTGATTTGCTTTGACTAACATTTCCGTCTTTATCTAAATATACTGGTATTGTCCTTGAATATCCACTGTCTACAGTTTTATCCATCATTCTTATTACATTTACATCTGCTAAAATTAGTCCTTGCATTTTGAAATTTTTCTTAATTTCTTCCTCTAGTTCTTCTTCTGTAATATTTCTGTTGTTCTTTATTATTGGCTCTAATAAATTATAGTATAAAACTCCAGCTGGTAATACATCTTCTATTTTAGTTATTGCATCTAAATAGGTTAGTAACTGTATTTGTAGACCTGCAACTACTTCATTTAAATCTATATTCTTTGCAGAAGATTTATAATCTATAATTCTCACATAGTTTCCGTCCTCACCTTTTGCAATATCTATTCTATCTATTTTACCTGTAATTTCTACTCTTTTGCCATTTTCTAAATTTATAGTAATTGGAGGATATTGAGAACTATTTGAAAATTCCAATTCATTTCCCCAAACCTTAAAATCACTAATTGAAAATTGGTATACAATATATTTTATAGACTTTATTACTACTTTCTTAAGTTTTTTTACAAGGTTCACAAACTTAGCACTACTTGTAAAAATGTAATTTTTATTTAAATTTAATAAATTATTAATAATTTCATTTACCATTGCTTCAATAGTATCATTATTTATTTGTTTTATATTTATGTCTTTAGCTGATATTTCATTGAAAAAGTTATTAATAACTTCATGCATAAATGACCCTGTGTCTATAGCTTGTAACTTATATTGTGGTCTTTCTTTTAAATTCAAACCATATTGCAAATAAAATGAAAATGGACATTTTCTATATTGTTCTAGCCTTGAAACACTAGTTTTTAATACATCTCCATACATTAATTCTATATTTTTTTCTAAAATTTTCTCTGGTTTGTTTGAATAATTGAATGCTTTTATTGCGTTTTCCAATTTTTCCTTATACTCATTGCTATTCTTATACCAGTTATATACATAAATCCATTCATCTTCTATTTTCTCGCCATCCATTAAATTTCTTAATTTAATTAACAAATCATTAAAAGTTGTATCTTTTAAGCCTATTACTGCATTATTACATATAACATTACTTTGTTCTTCAATTTTAAAAATATTTTTAATTTTAGTTATTATTGTTGATTGTCTTTGTGTTTTTCCTTCTTTATCTGTAGAAGAGTATGTTAAATAAAGCTTTTCTTCTGCTGTTGTAAGTACTTTATAAATATTGAATTCATCATCATAAATTCTTTCTTTTGTCGTCTTTGCAATTTCTACATTTACTAATTTTAATTTTTCTCTATCTATATCATTTAAAAAGCCTTCATTTTTATTAACACTTGGAAAAATACCATCATTTAAACCTAAAACAAATACTGCTCGAGACTTATGACTTCTTGTTCTATCAACATCTCCTACAACAACTTGGTCTGCGAATACGGGAATTTTTCCTAAGTCACTATTTTTTATTCCAATTTTCAAAATTTCTTTATAATGTTGAATACTTACCGTATTCTCTTTAAATATCGTTACAAGTTCATCCAATAAGTTAATTAAAATTTGTAAACTTGCCTCGTATTCCATTGCGATTTCTAGCTCTCCACTGTCTTTAAAGTTTTGTATTTTATTATTAAAATTATCTATTATTTTATTATCCTTCAAAAATGTATATAACTGCACTGTTATTTGCTTTGCAGTTTTTACTTTACCTATATTTTGTTTTAAATTAATTATTGGTTCTACTATTTTTTTTCTAATATAATTTAATCTTTCTAAATTTTCTACTTCATAATTCCAATCATCAACCCACTTTTCGCCTTTGATTCCAAAGTGTAAGCAATAATTTTCTAATTCATAAATATCTTGTGTTTCTATATCTAACAATCCTAATTTTAAATAATTGAACATTGCCTCATATGACCAGTTTTTAGATAAAATATCTAAAACAGATAGCACAAATTTAACTAATATATTTTGATTTAATTCCTTTTTTTCATCTATAAATACAGGTATACCATATGTTTTGAAAATTGTTTTTATAGAATTTGAATATGTTTCTAAACTATTTGTAATTATTGATATTTCAGAATATCTATAATTACAATCTCGTACAAGTTCAACAATTTTTTTTGCAACGTATTCTGCTTCTAAATATGGGTTTCTTGCTAAATACATAGAAATATCTTTAACTTCATTTTCATATTTCTCATAACTGTTTTCATACATACTTTTTTCTAAAAAAGCTAATTCTTTTGTTTTAAATCTATATTGTTTATCTAGATATGCAGCGGGTAACATTTCAATATCACACATTTTAGCAATATTTATCAATTTATTTGCAGTAAATTTATTTGCATAAAAAATATTTTTTTCTATATCTGCATTACATATAATTTCATCTGTACATATAGTAATATTAACTTCTTTAGCTTGTGTTAGAATTATTTTAATTAGCTCATACTCTTGTGGTGTAAAGCCGTACAAATTCATCTAAATATACTATTGAATTTGCGAACATATTACTTTTTATAAGTTTATCTGCAATTATTGTTAAAATATCATCTTCATCAACAAAATTGTTTTGTATATATTCTTCATATTTTTTATATATTAAGTTTATATCTTGTAATTTTGTATTTAAATATTTATCTTCTATGTTAGCAATTGTACTTTCTAGCATAGCTTGAGAAATTGCATGTTTCTTAAAGTCTGTTAATATATTTGAAACTGTATCTATATTTTCATCTGTATTTCCTAGGAATTTTAAACTTCCTTTATTTTTTGTTAATATACTATATAAAAGCATATTTCTGCCAGTTTTAGAAAGGTTATCTTTTCCTGTTCCAGAAACTTCATTAAATAATCTATATGCCATACGGTTAAAAGTCAAAACTTCAGCAGAAATAACACTATTAGTATTCAATTTTTCTAATAGTGTTTTTTCTGCCGTAAAAGAAAATTGTTCTGGAGTTATAATATAAATTTTATCGTTTTTGCATATTTTTTCTCTTATATCCTCAAAGCAAAAACTAGTTTTTCCACAACCTGCTCTTCCATATATTAATCGTAAGCTCATACTTTTCACCTACAAGTATTCTACCATAAAATACTTGTTTATGGAACATTTAATTATAAAAATACTGCATTATTCCGCAATAAATTCCCCATGCTAATTTATCTTGATATTCATCTTGCAATAACAATTTTTCTTCTTCTGGATTAGATAAAAAACCACATTCTACAATTGCTGTTGGTATCTCTACATGTTTAATAATATACACGTTATCTATTTTCATTGAAACTCTTTTGTTATCTCTCTGTATAGTTTCATTTAAGCTATTCTGAATACTTTTAGCTAACCTTATTCCTTCTGAGTTTCCATCTTTATAAAATGTTTGCCAGCCCCAGTATTGCTGTTGCGGAATTTTATTTAAATGAATTGAAACAAATATATCTGCACTGCTTTCATTTCCTATTTTAACTCTGTTTTTTATATCTGAAATTTTTTTCTGCTTTAGCGTTTTTGAATCCAAATCATAAATAGCATTTTCATCTGAACGAGTAAGAATAACAGTAGCTCCACTTTGCTCTAGTAAATTCTGCACCTTTAATGTAATTTTTAAATTACTCTCCGCTTCTGTTGTCCCATTGCTACTTTCTGCTCCTTCATCTGGAACTCCATGACCTGCATCTAGAACAATTACTTTATTTGAAACTGGCAATGCAACAGTTGTTACAGTCTTTTTATTTTCACTTAATTTAAATATTGAAATGCCCAAAATAGACACCGCCACACAACTTAAAACAAAAATAACTCTTTTTCTTTTCAAAATAATCATATAAATTTCACCTATCCGTTAATATTTATATGAAAAAAAGCAAAATATAGAACTAATTTCTACATTTTTTAATCAAAAAATAGGCGTATGCAATACGCCTATTTAATGTAATATATTTTATATATAATATTTATTTCCTTTTATCCACTACATAACAGCTTCCCATTATTGTTTTTGCTATATGCTTTACTTGTGCACTTATTTCTCCAATTTCTAATATATTTTTAAATCTATTTTCTTCCACCACTACAGCTCCAATAGAAATTGATGTTAATGGAAATTGCTCTATTATTCCTTTTCTGTTTGCAACTTCGACATACCCTCTTTTTACATCTAATTCATTGAAATAATTTAATACATTTGTATCAAATTCAGATATTATACATTTACATATTTTTTCATAATCTATATCTGCACTCATTATTGCAACGAAATCATCTCCACCAATATGCCCGACAAATCCATCTATACACTCTTCTGTATGTGTACATTTTGTTATTGTTCTAGCTGTGAATTTAATTATTTCGTCTCCTTTTGAAAATCCATATACATCATTATATGCTTTAAAATTATCTAAATCAAAATATAATACTAGAAATTTCTCTTTATTTAGAAAACGTTTTTTCATTTCTGCTTGAATTTGAACATTCCCTGGTAATCCAGTTAATGGGCTTACTCTTCTATTTGCATACATAAGTCTTATAACATTTTTTATCATATAATAAAAAACATCTAAATCTACAGGCTTTAACAAATAGTACTCTACTGCTGTTTGCATTATTTCTATTCTGTGTTCCTTTTGGTTATTAGAAGAAATAACAATAATAGGAGTTATACTATTATCCTCATTTTGTCTAATTTTATTACATAATTCAATAATATCCATATCAATATCGTCTTCATTAATTATTATTAATGCGGGAATATTTTTTAATGCTTCCTCTAGCTCTTCTGTTTTTATTTTTTTAATCTTAAATTCTCTTTCAAATCTAAACAACTCT
>CAZTHC010000022.1:0-18633 GCA_964613425.1 uncultured Lachnospiraceae bacterium | reverse complement strand
CTGAAATTCAAATTAAAGATGAAGACAGAACAAAAAATATTTCTCTTACTTGTGCCAAATTAAATAATACTATTGTTCAACCTGGAGAGACTTTTTCTTTTTGCAATACTCTAGGTCCAGCTTCTCCAAATGAAGGTTATGAAAAAGCTGATATTTTCGATTCAAAAGGTAATATTATTAAAGAATATGGAGGTGGAAAATGCCAAGTAAGTAGCACTTTATATAATGCTGTTTTAGCTGTTCCTACTCTTTCAGTTGTTGAAAGATCTGAGCATAGCAGAAAAGTAACTTATGTTCCAGAAGGAAAAGATGCTGCTGTTGCATATGGAAGTGTAGATTTCAAATTTAAGAATAACAATTCTTATCCTGTTAAAATTTATGCTTCTTGCACAGATGATGAAGTTTCTATAAGTATTTTTAGTATAAAATAAATATACATGCATAAACATTATATTACTTATAAATGATTGCAAAGGGCGTATACAATACGCCCCTACAAATATTAGTTTCTAGTGTTCAAACCTCTATTTATGAAATAACACAAAAGTCCGTCTGTATAGAGCTTCACAAATGAAAAACATCATATAATTTGTAATATATATTTTTTAACCCTATGGAGGTATACTATGTTATCAAAAAAGAAAATCGTATTTTTTACTATTTTAATACTTATATTTACTTTACTACCAAATATATGTATTGCTACAGACAGTTTGTTTGTATGGTCGAATTCAGCAGAAACAATTACCACATCTGTTGAAATTGAAGAAAAAACCGGAAACTTTTTAAATTTACAATCTGGAAGTGCTGTTTTAATTGAACAAAATTCTGGCAAAGTATTGTATGAACACAACTCGCATGAGCAATTGCGTCCCGCTTCTGTTACTAAAATCATGAGTATTCTTTTAATAATGGAAGCCTTAGATAATGGTGTTATTTCCTTAGAAGATAAAGTTCCTTGCAGTGAAAACGCTTCCAAAATGGGAGGATCACAGATTTGGTTAGACCCTACTGAAGAATTGACTGTAAATGAAATGCTAAAAGCAATTTGTGTTGTCTCTGCAAATGATTGTTGTGTTGCAATGGCAGAATTTCTATGTGGAAGTCAAGAATTATTTGTACAACAAATGAATAAACGTGCAAAAGAATTAGGAATGAATAATACTACTTTTAAAAATTGCCATGGCATTGATGAAGATGGTCATTTAACTTCTAGTTATGACATTGCACTTATGTCTAAAGAGCTTATAAATAATCACCCTTCTATTACAAAATATACAACGATTTGGATGGATAGTCTAAGAGATGGAAAATCTGAATTAGTTAATACAAATAAACTTGTTAGAAATTATAGTGGTGCAACTGGACTAAAAACTGGTTCTACCTCTTTAGCCTTATATAATTTATCTGCAACAGCTACAAGAAACGATTTATCGTTAATCTCAGTAATTATGAAAGCACCTACGACAGCCATAAGATTCAGCGAAGCAAAACAATTATTAGACTATGGTTTTAATACATACTCATATAAGAAATTTGCTAATAAAAATGACATTGTAAATTCTGTACTTGTCGAAAAAGGAATATATTCAAGTGTAAACGTAATTTTTGATTCAGATATTGGTAATTTAGTAAAAAAAGGGCAAGAGAAAAGCATCTCTCAAAACATTACTTTAGAAGATGTTGTGATTGCACCAGTTTACAAAGGTCAAAAGTTAGGTGAAGTTACTTTTTGCGTAAATAATGAAATTATAGGAATTGCAAATTTAGTTGCTGAAACTGATATTTCTAAACTAAACTTATGGAATATGACAACTAAACTATATAAAGAATGGTTTAATTTGTGCAATTAAACCATTCTTTATTACCTTTTTTTGTATATATTTGTTTTTATATTTCCTGGTACATATAGAAATATTGTTAACAACTTATTTATAATTCCCCTTACATCTTTTATAATATGTTTTTTACCTAATAAATTACAAAACAAAATATAATGCTTTATTATATATAACCTTTTTTTAAATAATATACCACTCATATCAAATTCAAACATTTCTTTGAAATAATGATAATGGGCATATGGGCTACTCATAAATACTTCTTTGATATTTTTTGAATATCCATCCTCTCTATATTCACATATCATAACTGGCTTATTACAGCACATTACTTTATATTGCTTATCCATTTTATGATGCATTCTAGCTTCTGTACTAAACTTTTCATCTTTCTCTATTATATACGAAAACTGTTTCCTTTTATCTGTAAAAAATACTAAAGCTTTGTCTCCCTCTAATCCAGACTTATAATACAAGTCAAACATTGTTGTCTTTATTTCTTCATCTTTGAAATTATTACCTATATTATTCATCTTTTCATTATATTTTAAAAATACAAAAGCATATAAATCATCTCTATTTTCAACACTATCATATTTTTCTTTTATATACTTTACAGCACTTTTAGTTAAATAATCATCTGAATCACATTCTATTATTAATTCTCCGGTTGCCTTATCTACCACATTATTTAGTGCAGACATTTTGCCAGAATTTTTTTGAGAAAAATATTTTATTTGAATTTTATTTTCTTTTATAAATCCTTCTACAACACTTTTTGTATTGTCTATAGAACCATCATCCATTATTAGCCACTCTAGTTCTACTCCATATTCGCTATTTTTTATTAAGCTAGCATATAAATTGGGTAATGTGTTCGCCCTGTTATATGTTGAAGTCAATATAGAAATCTTCATTTTTCCCCTTTTCTGTTTTCAATAATAATTTCTTTATTTTGCTTTGAAAACTTATTTCAAAATTTGCTCTATTTGTTCTATTATATATTCATTATCATAATCTTCTTTTTCAATTACATATTCTCTATTATTGAATATAATTTCTTTTAGTCCATCATAAATTCCATCAAATGAATTTTTAAGTATTTTTGCATTTTTATAATCAGATACCGCTTCTCTTGCAGCAGTATCTGTTATTATTATTGGCTTTCCAAGTATTTTTGCCTCTTCCAATACCATTCCATATCCCTCAAAATGTGATAATAAACAAAAATATGTACATGCTTGTATATATGGGTATGGATTTTCTTTTTTTCCCAACAATATAAATGTGTTCTGAAGATTTAAGCTTTTAATTTTTTCTGTTAAGCTTTCTTTTAACGGACCATCTCCGACTATATATATTCTATGTTCAAGTCCTTCTTGTATAAGCCTTTTATGAACATCTATTAATCTATCAATTCCTTTCTGTTCAACAAGTCTTGCAACAGATAAAAAATTAATTATACTATTATCTAAACTTATTGTTTCTTTTGCTTTTTCAAGAATTGTTTGTATATCTATATAATTATAAATTACATTTGTTGGTACCTCTATATTATATGTTTGTTCAAATTTTTTCAGATTATCTTGACTTACAAATACTAACTGGTCATATTTTTCATAAACTCTTTTATTCATAATTTTCTTAATTTTTGCCTTAAAACTGCTTCCAAAAACTAAACTTATATCATTATGAATCCATGCAACTTTTTCTGTTTTGTCCCCTACACTGAATAAATTTGTTATAGGGCCTTCTAAGAAAGCTATTTCAACATCAAATTTGTTCTTAACATATTTATTAAAGTACATTCTTTTTAAGATAAATAACTTAATTACTGATAATATTCTCTTTGATTTACTTACTTCTTCATATTTATAATCATAAATACTTTTTACATGTATTTCTTTTTTTAATTCTTTTTCAAATTCACCATGAGGATAAATTGTAAGTATTGTAATATCATATTTTTTGCACAATTTGTTACATATATCTACTAAAACTCTCTCTGCTCCGCCTAAATTCAGGTTAGTTATTCCAAAAATAACTTTTCTCACTCTTCACACCTTCTTACCTTATTTACTAATAAAACATCAATTACTATTATTATCATCATTGTAGAAGAATTGAAAAATGTATATCCTGCAAAGAATGATAATGCAAATGTGAAAAAGCTTCCAAATAACAGCATAAGCGTCTCTGCATCTGCTTGTTTAATATTTTTTAGTATTCTCTTAAAGCAATAAATGCTTACTCCTGCAAAAGGTATAAAATATAGAACAAATCCTATTATTCCAAAGTTATATAAAAATGCAGGTATTTCCATTTCTAAAATCATTTCTCTAATATTAGTTAGAAAACCATTTCCAAATAAAATTGCACCAATATTTTTTTGATATATTACTTGATATGTATTATAAATTATTTGCTGCGCCCTTTTATTTGAATTATTAATGTTCATATTATTTGCTGTTTCATATAATGATACTAAAGCTTTTTGACTTGGTTTAGACATATATTCTTCTGTAATTTCATTATCATCTATTTTATATTTAACAGCCAACAAATCGCCAGTAATATGTGACGGTTGTCCTGTTCTTGAATCTATTACTTCATTGCTTATTGATTGTAAGAATTTTCTTCTTTCAAGCGTACTGGAACCTTTTACTGCAACTACTCCTATTATACAAATTACAATAATAGCTCCACCTATTTTTAACCATATATTAATTTTCTTATGCTCTTCTACTTTTTTCTTTGATTTAATCTTTAATATTAACTCTACTAATCCATATAGTACAGCAACTCCTACAAATCCAATCAATCCAGTTCTTGTTCCTAACATAGTTGTTAAGAAAATACCAATTAATAAAATTGTTGGTATAACTATTTTATTGTATTTTTTGTTCTTAATCATTGGAAATAATATAAATAATAAAAGTGTAAATATAGATCCAATACTATTGCCAGATTCAAACCAACCTTTTATTCCTATTCCTTCTAAATACGTTGTTGAATATGTTTTAGTAATAACAGATAAATATATTGAACCAATATATATGCATGCCAAAATCAAAGCAAATTTCTTAAGTCCTTCATTATCTTTTTTATAAAACACAAATATGTAAATGAATAAATTTAAAATCATATATGTGTAATTTACTAAATACTGTATTTCATGTGTTATAACACCATAAGAACTTTCTGTTTTTAATAAATTAAACATAACTAAATGAAGTATAGCATACACAGCATATATTGCTCCTGCTATACACAATTTTAACTTAAATTTGTTCTTAAAGAATATTATTAAAATTGCTATTATTGGTATTAGTGGTCTAATAAATGTAGATGGCGAATAATTAACATTAAAGTTGTTTCTAAAAGTAAAACTAGCTATATCTAATACTGGGCAAATAGCTATAAATATTAATAGAACTTTTTCTAAATTAATTTTTTTCAATGTAATCCCCTTATTTCAGTATTTTTGTATATATTTTATATGTGATTTTATTTATACTCTTATAGTATAAATTTTTTTTGCTTTTCACTGTTTTTAATAATTCATTTTGCTTCCAATTAGGAAAAATCTCATTAATTTTATCCCAATTCTTTTGCAATAACTCTTTTTTTAACTTTTTATCTTTTACTTTTACCATTCTTAATAATGAACTTCCAAACAAAAATCTAATGTACATATATTCTAACTCTTGCTTATACTCTTCATACAAATTATTTTCTTTATAATAATTCACAATATTTTGTAGTATTTCAAATATATCTTTTGTTTTTTCGTTTTGATTATTTACTATTGAATTTTCCCTTTGCATATAATAATACATAATTTCATCTATACAAGCTATTTTACTTATGTTTGGTAATACTGTATAAAAAAATTGTACGTCTTCATATCGTAATCCTACTGGAAATTTATTATTTATAATTCTTTCTGCTTTGAAGATTTTATTACACATCATAACTCTACCATTTATAAAAGCTTCTTTTTTATCTTTATAGCAATTACCAATATCTAATTTTGTTTTGTTTTCATATACCCAAGCAAAATTGCATTCTACTAAATCTGCATTCTCTTTTTTTGCCTTCTCATACATTGTTTCATACATTGTTGTTTCTATATAATCGTCTGAATCTACAAAGCCTATATATTCACCTTTTACATATGGGAATGCAAAATTTCTAGCATCTGAAAGTCCACCATTTTCTTTTTCTAAATACAATATTTTATTGCTATATTTTTCTTTATATTCTTGTGCAATTTTCCCAGAATTATCTTTTGTTCCATCATTTACAACAATTATTTGAATATCTTGTAAAGTTTGATTTACTAGACTTTCTAAACATTTTTCAAGATATTTTTCTACATTATATACTGGTACAATTATACTTACTTTAGGCATTTTATCCTCCAAATATTGTATTTTTCGGGCGTATATAATACGACGCCCCTACATAAAAAAATTGCATTTTCATTTATCTTGTTCGTTATTTATATTTTAAATGCTCCTCCTAGAACTCTGTTTATTCCACTGTCTTCTATGTTTGATACAATATTCTTTCCACCTGCAATAATTACAATGTCGTTCTTTATAAATTTACCTTCGTCTTTTAATTTCCTAATTGCTAATTGTAATAATTCATCTACCGTTTTTTGTTCTGGTAATAATATTGGATATACATTCCATGCTAGTGTTAACTGTTTATATGCTTTTTCATTTGAAGTTACAGCAAAAATAGGGCAACATGGTAATAAACTAGATATTATACGTGGTGTATCTCCTGTTTCGGTGTATGCCATTATTGCTTTTGCTCCTAAATTCATTGCCGCTACACAAACTGAATAATTTAAAGTAAATTCATAATTTAAATCTCCAAGTTCATATTCTCTGTTTTTAAATCTTTTCCAATATTTTATAGATGTTTCTACACCTGTAGCTATTTGATTCATAGTTTGAACACATTCAATCGGATAGCTACCCATTGCAGATTCTCCTGAAAGCATTATTGCTCCAGTTTCATCAAATATTGCGTTTGCAACATCACTTACTTCTGCTCTTGTTGGTCTTGGGTTAGTTATCATAGATTCTAACATTTGTGTTGCTGTTATTACAAACTTACCTGTTGCTTTACATTCTTTAATAAATTGTTTTTGAATTATTGGAACTTGTTCTAATGGGATTTCTACTCCCATATCTCCACGTGCAATCATAATTCCATCACTAACTTTTAATATTTCATTGAAATTATCTATTCCTTCCTGGTTTTCTATTTTTGAAATTATTTTAATTTTTTCTCCGCCATTTTCATTTAACACATTGCGTACATCTAATACATCTTGAGCATTTCTTACAAATGATGCTGCTACATAGTCAAAATTCTCCATAATTCCATCTTTTAAATCTTGAATATCTTTTTCTTTTAAACTTGGCAAATTTAAATGTGTTCCTGGTATATTTAAACTCTTTCTATTTCCAAGTTTAGCCCCATGTTTAATTATACAATATATATCTTTTTCTCTTATTTCTGAAACTTCTAGTTCTATAGCTCCATCATCTATCAAAATTTTTGTTCCAACATGAATATCTTTATATAATTCTTTATAAGAAATAGAAACTCTTTCACTATTTCCAACTATATCTTCATTTACTAGTACAAAAGTATTTCCTGTTTCTAACATAACTGGAGCTTCTTCTAATTTTCCTGTTCTTACTTCTGGACCTTGCATATCTAATAATAAAGCTACCGGCATATTCAACTCTTCTCTTGCCTGCTTAATCGCTTTTATTAATGGTTTTTGATCTTCATAATTACCATGTGAAAAATTAATTCTTGCTACATTCATTCCTGCGTTTATCATTTGTTTTAATATTTCTACATCTTTGGAAGCTGGTCCTATTGTACATACTATTTTTGTTTTTCTCATAACATTTACTCCTTTTATACTTAGCATAAACTCCGACAAAACATGGTCGGAGTTTATATTCTTTTACTTAGTTATCCATTTTATCAAATTTAAGTTAGCATTGTCAAGCAACATAGGGTGTTTTGGCATTACTCTGAACGTATATCCGTAATTTCCTCCTGTTGTTAACTCTACTTTTGCTGTATATGTATATTCTTTTTGCTCATCATTAGATTTTACTAAATCCATTGGTATTATGCTTATACTTTCTACAACACCATTATCTAATATTTTTCCATAATATACTTGTGTTTCTATATTATCTACAGAAATATTTGGTAATTTTACAGTACATTTAACATCTATTTTATTTCCTGCATCTATTGTTATATTTTCAAAATTATCTTCTTGCCAAAGAGTTATATCCTCCCAATTATTATATAGTTCTTCTTTTACATGGTTATATTCCATAACTATATCTAAATTGCTATAATATTCTTTATATAAATTGCATAGTGGCATGTATAACTGCTCAGTATAATCTACCACCATTCTAGAAGTACTGTATTTACCACCTGTTGATATTATAGAATTTTTCATATAACTCATCCATTGTTCAGATATGTCATTGTCGTCTTTATCATAATATGCTGGTATTATCTTATTTTCTAATGTGTTGTAAATACTGTCGCTATCTGCACTATCTTGAATATCATATGATTCATATTCTGCATTTGTTCCAATTGCCCAACCATTTTTTGAATTATATCCTTCAGCCCACCATCCATCTAGTACACTAAAATTAACAACTCCATTTACAGAAGCTTTTTGTCCACTGGTTCCAGAAGCTTCCATAGGGCGCCTTGGATTATTTAACCATACATCTACGCCAGAAACTAAATATCTTGCTACTGCAATATTATAATTTTCTAGTACAAATATTTTTCCTTTGAATTGTGGCATCATAGAAATTTCATTAATATGTCTTAATAATTCTTGTCCTTCTACATCTGCTGGATGAGCTTTACCTGCAAAGATTAATTGAACAGGTCTTTTTTCATCATTTAATATTTGTGTTATTCTTTCTAAATCTCTAAAGATTAATGTTGCTCTTTTATATGTTGCAAATCTTCTCGCAAATCCTATTGTTAAAGCATTTGGATTTAATTTTGAAGTTATTTCTTTTATTTCTTCATAACTCATCCCACCACGTCTTAACCTAGTTTTTACATTATCTTTTACAAGTGATATTAGTCTTTCTTTTCTTTGTTGATGCTCATTCCATAATTCTGCATTTGGTATTTTTTGTATATCTTCCCACACTTCATCTGAATAAATTTTATCTTGCCAATATGGTGTTAAATATTTATTATATAACTCCTTTAAGTTTTGAGCAAGCCATGAACAAGTATGAATACCGTTTGTTACATATGTTATTGGTGATTCATTTGCCGCAATATTTGGCCATACATCTCCAAATAATTCTCTAGAAACTGCACCATGCAATTTGCTTACACCATTTTTCTTTCCTGCAACTTTTAATGCAAGAATACCCATATTAAATTTTGCTTCTAATTCTTTAGTTGGCTTCATCCCAAGCTTTAAGAAGTCTTCTCTTGGTAATCCTAATCTATCCCAGAATCCCTTAAAGTATTTATCCATCAACTCTATTGGAAACATATCGTTTCCAGCTGGAACTGGCGTATGTGTTGTAAATACTGTCTTTGATGTCATTATTTCTCTAGCAATATCAAATGAAATCTTTTTTTCTTCCATTAATATTTTAATGGTTTCTAAAACTAAGAAAGAAGAATGTCCTTCGTTCATATGATATACAGTTGGTTTTAGTCCTAATTTTCTTAAAACATTTACTCCTGCCATACCTAATACCATCTCTTGTTGAATTCTCATTTCTTGGTCTCCACCATATAGCCTTTTTGTAACATCTCTATATTCTGTATTTGCATCTATGTCTGAATCTAACAAGTATAGTTTGATTCTGCCCACATTAAGTTGCCAAACTTTTAAATATATTCTTTTCTTAGGGAACTTAACAAATACTATTAAATCTTCTCCATTTTCATCTTTAACTGGATTTATTGGTAAATTACATAAATCTATATCATGATATTCACTTTCTTGTTGTCCATATCTATTTATTTTTTGATGGAAATATCCATTTTTATATAACAATCCTATTGCAACAAATGGTAATCCTAAATCACTCGCAGATTTCAAATGATCACCAGATAGTATTCCCAAACCACCTGAATAAATAGGAATAGTTTCATCTAAACCATATTCAGCTGAAAAATATGCTATTAAATCATTTTTACTCTCTGGATAGCTTTTAGAAAACCATGTATTTTTACTACTCATGTATCCTTCAAAATTTTCTACGATTCTATTATATTCATGTAAAAATTCTGCATCTTCAGCAGCAATTTCTAACTTTTGTTGTTCAACCAATTTTAAAAATTTCACAGGGTTTTTATCGCAATTTTCCCATAAATCTATATCTATTTTTTTAAATAATTTTAAAAAGTCTGTGTTCCAAGACCACCATAAATTATTTGCTATTTCAGATAGTCTGTTTATTTTTTTTGGTAATTGTGGATTTACTGTAATTTTATTAAATACGTACATTCAAACGTACCTCCTTTGTAACTTTTTTATATTTTTTCATATGATTTTTATACACATTTATTATCTACGATAATGTATAATTTGTCAAACAAAATATGTGTTTTTTTATATATTTTTTATAACAAAGAAAAAGAGAGACAAGCGTCTCTCCAAAACAAAGGAAATAAAATAAAATCAGTGCAAAACAAGAGGAAAAATATGAATTGAAGCAATCATTTTTTAATGGTAACAGCAATATATAACTCTTCTGCTGTTACAAACGGCAATGCTCACTTATTGCAATTTAGCTCTTTTTGTCGCTTAATTGTACATATAAGTGTTGCAATTGCTAATGCAAGTTCAATAATTGCAAAAACTAGCTGAACGCGCCGTATCTTCTTTTTTTCCAAGATGCCATCTCCTTTAATATAAAATGTGGATTTATTATAACATATTAAGTAGTGTAATGCAAAGGAATTTGCATTTTTTTTAATATTTTAAATTTTTCGAAAACATATTCTAGACAACAAAATTTGGAATATTGCTTATGATATATTTATTATTATCTATTGACAAAGAAAAAGAGAGACAAGTGTCTCTCTAAAACAAAGGAAATAAAATAAAGGAAAACTAAATTAGGAAGGAAAATAATATGGAGGTTTAAGAAACTATCTTTTTGAAGTTACAGCAGTGTACAAGTCTTCTGCTGCTGCGAAGCATACTCCAATACCCATTAACTGTGGTACAAAATATGCTATTCCTATTACATATAATAATGTCATAGGGCCTGTAATAAGTGGTAAACTCTCTTTGTTTATTCCTTGTACAAGAGTAATTACAAAAAATGCGAATGCTATTACCATAATAGTAATATCAATAATTAACCGAATCCTAAGATTATTTTTCTTCTGTCTTTTCATGTTGCTATCTCCTTTTAAAAATAAATTATATTTCTATTATAGCATATTTTACATAATTATGCAAAATTTTTTATGTTTAATAAAAAAGAGACGCATTTGCGTCTCACTTTTGGTTTCTTGCTTTCAAAGCTGTGTGCACATTTTCATATGCAGAAAATGCAACCATTATGGGTATAAAAATTGTCAATGGACAAAATGCTGTCCAACTTGCCCACATAGTAATTATTGCTTCTTTAAGCTGATTTTCTACTTCCCATTTTATTATAAGATTGCCTGATCGTAGTTCAATATATTGGACTACCATTACTATTGCCCATGCCATTGATGCTATTGCCACTACAGAATTAGTGACGAAAATGTGCCGAAACTTCTTTGCTGTCATTCTCTTTTGTTTCATTTTCAGAAACCTCCTAATGTAATATAATAAATTAATTATACACTATTTTACATAATATTTCAAATTGGTTTACAATAATTAAGAGGTAGACTAACAAGTCCACCTCTATTATATGATAAAATTATTCAGCTGTTTCTTCTGTCTTTACTTCTTCTGTTGCTTCTACTTTTGTTTCTTCAGCTGGTTGTTCTTTAACTTCTTCAACAACCTCTTCTTTAACTGTATCTACAACTTCTTCTACAACTGGTGCTGTTTCTTCTACTGCTGGTGCTTCTTCTGGTGCAGCAACCTCTTCTACTACTTCTTCAACTAAATCTTCTTTAAGAGTTATTTCGTTTGTTTCAATTCTAGCTCCTATTTGTTCTTTAGTTTTTGCAGATTTACCTACTCTATCTCTTAAATAGAATAATCTTGCTCTTCTTGCTTTACCTACTCTTAATACTTCTACTTTATCCACATTTGGTGAATGGATTAAAAATGTTTTTTCAACACCTACTCCATAAGATATTCTTCTTACTGTAAATGTTTGGTTTACTCCTCCACCTTGTATTTTAATTATTGTTCCTTCAAATGCTTGTATTCTTTCTCTGTTTCCTTCTTTTATTTTTACGCTTACTCTAACAGAATCTCCAACTTTCAATGCTGGAATCTTATTTTTCATTTGCTCATGTTCTATTGATTTAATAACGTCCATTTTTAGTGAACCTCCTTCTTTATTTATTTTTTAATATGTCTGGCCTCTTTGCCAGTGTAATTTTTAATGCTTCCTGTTCTCTCCATTCATCAATATTCTTATGATGTCCGAGATAATAATACTTCTGGTACTTTTTTATTTAAGAAAACTTCTGGTCTTGTATATTGTGGATATTCTAACATTCCATTTGAAAATGATTCTTCTTTTACAGATTCTTCATTTAATACTCCTTGAACATATCTACTAATACTATCTATTAACACCATTGCTGGAATTTCTCCACCTGTTAAAACATAATCACCTATTGAAATTTCTTCATCAACAATTTCATCTATAACTCTTTGGTCTATTCCTTCATAATGTCCACACAATAATACTAAATGTTCTTCTTTAGAAAGTTCTTTAACCTTTTCCTGTGTCAATGTTTTTCCTTTTGGAGATAAGTATATAACTTTTGCAGCCTTGTTCTTAATTGAACAATATGCATCATATACAACATCTGGTCTTATAAGCATTCCAGCTCCTCCGCCATATGGAGTATCATCAACTTTTTTATGTTTGTCTTTGGAAAAATCTCTAATATTTATTAAATTAATATTTATTAAATTATTTTCTTCTGCTTTGCCAATTATACTTTGTTTTATTGATTCAAACATCTCTGGAAAAAGTGTTAATACATCAAATTTCATATTATACTAATCCTTCTATTAAATTTACAGTTATTTGCTTTTTATTTAAATCTATATTTTCAATAACCTGTTTTATTGCTGGTAAAAGTATTTGTTTTCCATCTTCTCCTTTTACAACATAAATATCATTGCTTTTTGTAGAATATACATCATCTATTTTACCTAAGTATTTAGATGAATTTGTATACACATCTAATCCAATTAAATCTACTATAAAATATGAATCTTCTGGCAGTTTCACAGCATCTTTTCTAGAAATTTTTATAAAACAATTTCTGTACTTTTCTGCTTGATTTATATCCTCTATACCTTTAATTTTTAGTATAACTTGATTTTTATTATACCTTACTGATTCTATTTCTACTTCTTCTAATGAATTTTTGTACTCTATGTATACTTTTTTCAATTCTTCAAATCTTTGAATGTTATCTGTAAATGGATTTACTTTTACAAATCCCTTTAACCCAGTTGTGTTTACAATTTGACCTATTTCTAAATAGTTTTCCATTTTGTACCTTCTTAATCTAAAAATTCTATTGTAATTCTTTTTTGTTCTTTAGTTGCAATTGCTCTTAATATAGTTCTTATTGATTTAGCAATTTTTCCTTGTTTACCAATAATTTTTCCCATATCACTTTCATCAACTTTAACTTCAAAAACAATAGACTTTTCATTTTCAATTTCATTAATTGAAATTGCATCTTCATTTGATACTAAACTTTTTATTATTGTTGTCAATATTTCTTTCATATTAACTCCTCCTTGGTTCGCTATAAGCCAACCTACCATAAGCCATATTATTTAGCTTTTTCTATTAAGTTCTTTACTGTATCTGTTGGTTTTGCACCATTTTTTATCCATTGTGCAACTTTTTCTTTGTCTAATTTAATTTCAGATGGTTCTACCATTGGATTATATGTTCCAATTTTTTCAACTATTTTTCCATCTCTTGGTGATCTAGAATCAGCAACAACTATGTGATAGAAAGGAGCTTTTTTTGCACCTACTCTTTGTAATCTTATTTTTACCATAACTTACGTTCACCTCCCTAAAGTTTTGAAGAAAAATCTTCTAATATATTTTTTTAAAATTAATAATTTATTTAAAATTTCATATTTTTAAGTGAATCCATATCTAAACCTTTAAGTTTCTTTCCAATTCCACCTTTTTGTGATTGCATTTTTTTCATCATTTTTTGTGTCATCTCAAAAGATTCCATAAATTTGTTTATATCTTGAACTCTAGTTCCACTACCTTTTGCAATTCTAATTCTTCTACTTGCATTTAATAATTTTGGATTTCTTTTTTCTGCTTTAGTCATAGAACAAATAATTGCTTCTATTTTTACAAACTCTTTATCATCTATTTTTACATCTTTTAACTTGTTCATTCCTGGTATTAGATTTAATATTGAAGAAAAAGAACCCATCTTTTTCATTTGTCTTAGTTGAGTTAAATAGTCATCTAAGTCAAACTCTTGCTTTCTTAATTTTTGTTCTAGCTTTAAAGCTTCTTCTTCATCAAATGATTCTTCTGCTTTTTCAATAATTGAAAGAACATCCCCCATACCAAGTATTCTTGATGTCATTCTTTCTGGATGAAATACTTCTAAATCACTGAGTTTCTCTCCTATTGATGCAAATTTTATTGGCATTCCAGTAACTTTTTTTACAGATAATGCAGCACCACCACGGGTATCACCATCTAATTTTGTTAATACAACTCCATCTATACCTAAGTCCTCATTAAATGTTGTTGCAACATTTACAGCATCCTGTCCTGTCATTGAATCTACAACTAATAATATTTCATGTGGTTTTAAGTTTGTTTTTAATTGTTTCAATTCATTCATAAGTTCTTCGTCTACATGAAGTCTACCCGCTGTATCTATTATTACTACATCATTTAGCTTAGAAATTGCTTGATTTAGCGCTTGTTTTGCAATATGTACTACATCTTTTGAATTTTCGTTTGCAAAAACTGGTATGTTTAAGCTTGCTCCAACTACTTGTAATTGTTTAATTGCAGCTGGTCTATAAACGTCACATGCTACTAGTAATGGGCTTTTGCCTTGTTTTCTTAAAAGATTTGCTAGTTTTCCTGCAAGTGTTGTTTTACCAGCACCTTGTAAACCTACTAACATTATTACTGTTGGTGGATTTGGTGTAAAATTAATTCTACTTTCTGTTCCACCTAATAATTCAACCATTTCATCTTTAACGATTTTTATAACTTGTTGCCCTGGAGTTAATGATTTTAAAACATCTTGACCTAGAGCTTTTTCTTCTACAACAGAAATAAATTCCTTAACTATTTTATAGTTAACATCGGCTTCTAATAAAGCTAATTTTACTTCTCTTAAAACTTCTTTTAAGTCATTTTCTGTAATTCTTGCTTTGCCACCTAATTTTCTAGTTATTTCTTGTAATCTTGAAGATAATCCCTCAAAAGCCATCTTTACACCTCCGCATATTTAAAACAAATTATACTAAGCAATTTAATTCATGTTTAATATGTTCTAACACTTTTGCAACTTGTTTATCTGAATATTGTGATTTGATTTTTGTTAATTCTGATAAGATTATTGCTATTTTTTCTTCTTGTTGTAACATTTTTTTCATAATTCCTAACTTTTCTTCAAATTCGAAAAGTTTATTTTCCCCCTTCTTTAAATTATCTCTAACAGCTTGCCTTGTAATACCAAGGTTTTCTCCTATTTCTGAAAGAGATAAATCGCTGTTATAGTAATTATCTAAAAAATCATATTGTTTTTTAGTTAAAAGCTTACCATATATTTGTAAAAGCATACTAATTTCAACATTTTTTTCCATATAATTACTACCTTTCTTATGTAATGCTAATATACTTTACACTATTTTTTGTGCTTTGTCAATAGTTTCTAGCATTTTTTTAAATATTTAAAGGGCGTATACAATACGCCCCTATAGTTTGCAATATGTTTTATCAGTTTTACCTTTGACCTAAGCTTTTATCTTTTCCGAAATTCTACATATTGATTTCCAACTTTAGTATATATTTTCCCAGTTACTATGTTTATATATTTTCTCACTCTTATTTTCTTTCCATCAGCATCTTTTTTTAAATGTTCTGGAAATTTGTCAGAATTAGATAAGAAAATAATATGCTCCAATATATTTTTATTTTTCTGTGTTGGTTCTGCCTTTCTCAAGTATTCTTTGTGCTTTTTCTGTAGTGGCAATGCCAAATTAGCTGGAATTATTTCTCCTCTTACTATAAAGTCTTCTGCTCCTTCATACATTGGTATAATTGCTTCACTTTCCATTTCTACTAAACTTTCTATTAGTTTATCCTTTGGAGCATGTACTCTTATTGGCATATTATATCCATCTAAGTCCATACCAATTAATATATAATTATCATCCATCAATTCTCTATTAAATTCTTTTATATATCCCCAATTCTTAATTTTCTTGTTTTTTAGTAAATTACTTACCTGGTTAGAAATTAAATTAAATTTCACTGCATAAATATAACTCAAATTTTGATAATTACTTTTACCTTTTTCACATTCTTCTCTAAAATCATTATTTATATATGGAAAAGCGTCTCTAAAATATTCTCCATAGTCACTTTGAACATCTCTATTTATATGTGGCTCTTTAAAGCTGTACGTCTTTTCATCAAATGCATCCATCAATATAAAATTTATTAAATCATACTTAGTTAATACATTTTTTAAAGCTTCTTCTGATAATTCTGTATCTCTATTATTTAGCAAATCCATTTGATTAATTGCAAAATTGGCTAAGCAAATACATTTGAATTCCTTTGCAAATTTGTTCTGCCAAAACATATTAAATCCTATTATTTCATCCGTTGAAAATTTTTCTAAATTTTTAACTTCGAATATATCTCTTATACCTTTATTTTGTGGTGTTCCATCTAATTCATATGACATTTCTCCAATGTTTAAATACCTTAACACTGAAGAATGACTTTTCATCATAGTGTCAAACAAATTATATTTTTCAAAAAATTTTGTTGCACATTCTAATAATTTAACACTTCCCTGTTTTTGCATTTTTTCGACAAGTTCTAATGAATTATTTATTATCAATAAAAGCATTTCTTCTTCTGATTTAACCTTTGTTTTATCTATCCTCGTTTTTACTTTATATTCCTCATATCCAGAAGGCATACAAATATTTTTAACTCGTACTACCTCTTCTACTCCTTCTTCTAAAAGTTTTCTAAAAGTTATTATTAATCCTTTTACTACTTTCTTCTGAAAAGCTTTTTTATTGTAAATCAATTTAAAAGGATCTTCATCTGCTTCTAACTCTTTTATATTTTTATTTTTTATTCTACTATATTGTCTAATAAATTCATTGTTATTAGATTTAAAATATTCTATTGTCTTTTTTTGCATAATAGTATCAATCAATTCAAAAGATATTTTTTTATATTCCTCAAAGCTCATACTAAATTCATGCTCGTATTTAGCAAATAATTCATTATTATCTAATTCTGGGTGTTCTTTTTTTAATTTATCTAAATATTCTAAAACCTCACAAATATTTCTCTCTAATGTCTTTACATCTCTAGCATCAATTTTTCTTTTTCTACATCTTGCCATATCTTTTATATCTAATCCCATAAAATCCCACCTATACTACATTTTATTTATTGCTTCTCTTGCTAAAAAATCGCATCTATTATTGTTTTCGTTGTCTGCATGTCCTTTTACTTTTATAAATTTCACCTTGTGTTTGTTTGTTAAGTTTGCTAACATTTCCCATAACTCTTTGTTCTTTACTGGTTCTTTACTAGCAGTTTTCCAATTGTTTTTCTTCCAGTTATAAATCCATCCTTGATTAAATGCGTTTACAACATAAGCACTATCACTATATATTTCAACTTCACATTCAAATTTTAATAGTTTTAATCCTTCTATTACTGCTGTCAATTCCATTATATTGTTTGTTGTATTTTTTTCTCCGCCGCTTATTTCTTTTCTATTTTCTTTGTAAAATAAAATTGTTCCCCATCCACCTGGTCCAGGGTTTCCGTGAGCATGCCCCATCTGTATAAATAATAACTTTTTCCATACAATAATCTCCAATTGTTTTTTTTATCTATTTATGATATTATATCAATAATTATAATTTATTTCAATGTTTAGGAGGAAAATATGAGTAAAGTACTTGGAATTATTGCTGAATATAATCCATTTCATAATGGACATTTATTTCATTTAACAAAATCTGAAGCCGCTGTTAATCCAGATTATACCGTATGTATTATGAGTGGTAATTTTGCACAACGTGGAGATACATCTGTTATAAACAAGTGGTCTAAAGCACAAGCAGCTATTAATTCTGGAATTGACTTAGTTATTGAATTACCTACTATTTATAGTATTTCAAGTGCCGAAAATTTTGCAGTTGGCGCTATAAAAATATTGGATAGTTTGAAAATGAATACTACATTGTCTTTTGGTAGTGAATGTGGTGATTTATTAATTTTAAACAAGTTTGCAGATGTTTTATGCAATGAACCTAAAGAATA
>CAZTHC010000021.1:0-19247 GCA_964613425.1 uncultured Lachnospiraceae bacterium | reverse complement strand
TTTTTTACTTTTTTTAATTTTTGTGATATACTATCTTTCGTTGTGAGAAAATATGGTGTAAATAACAAATATTACACTATTACTTAATGGAGGTTTTTATGGGTATTTTTGAAAAAGAGTTTAATATAGAATTTGGTGATATTGGAGAAAATAATAGTTTAACAACTAAAGGAATTTTAAGATTTTTACAGGAAATTGCTGTTCTTGCTTCAGATAAAGTTGGTTATGGAATTAATAATGTTGACGAAACTCACTTAGTTTGGATTTTGTTAAATTGGAAGGTTCAAATATTTAAAAATCCGATTTGGAATTCTAAAATAAAGCTTAAAACTTGGGCTAGAAACATGGATAAATTTTATTCTTACCGTGATTTTGAAATGTTTGATGAAAAAGACAATTTAATTTGCGTTGCAAGTTCAAAGTGGATTTTATATAATAATGAAACTAATTCTATTTTTAAAGTTACAGAAGATATGTTTGAAAAGTATGGTTCCTGTGAAAAATTAGTTTTTCCTCTAGGTTTTGAAGAAAAATTAAAAGAACCAGAAAATACTGATTCTTCATATTTTTATACTATTCAAAGAAGAGATATTGACACAAACCACCATGTAAACAATTTGAATTACATAGATTTTGCGTATAATGCAATTCCTGATGAAGTTTATAACACTACAAATTTTAGGAATATTGAGGTTATGTACAAAAAATCTGCTGTTTATAAAGAAGAAATTGTATGCTTGTATTCTAAAGTTGATGAGAATACACATGTTGTTACAATTAAGAGTAAAGATTTAACAAAATTACATGCAATTGTGAAATTGTATTAGATTTGTAATTTCTTATGTTTCGCGGGTCGTCGGAGACGCTAACCCCTACAGTTATTCGCAACCATTCACTATTCACTGTATTTATAGATTTAACGAATTGTTTATGATATATTTATTTTCTGCTCGCCAAAGGACGCCAGCTCCTACATTTACATTAAACAATTAATCTGTTATTAATACAAGTAATTAATGAATAATGAAAAACTAATACTGAAAACCCAAAACCGTTTTTACGGTTTTGGTGAGGAGTAGGCGTCCTTTGACGACCTAAAATGTATAATATAAATTAAACATTTTTTACTTTTTTTCTATTTTTGCAACAACTACAGTCATATCATCGCTTGCCATTCCATATCCGTTGTCTATTGCTTCTCCTAAAACTATGTCTGCTATTTTTTGTATGTCTGTTGTTTCTATTTCTTCTAATATGTTTTTTAGCCACAATTCTTTGTTTTTGTATTCTGTTGCAGATTCTATTATTCCGTCTGTGCACATTACTATTATATCTTCATTTTTTAAATCTTTATCGTATATTACTAATTCTACATTGTCTAGTATTCCTGCTGGTAAAGATACTGTTTTTACAATTTCAACCTTTTTACGATTTTTTATGTATGTTGGACAGCAACCGTTTTTTATGAACTCTATATTTCCATTTTCTAAATTTATTATTGAAACATCTATTGTTGCATAAGTTTCTTCTTCTGAATTCAATTTTATTGCTGTGTTTATTAAATCCATTGAAGTTTGTTTGCTAAAACCTGTTAATAGCAATTTTTTTAACATACTTATTGCTGTTTGACTACTCTTTTTCGCTTTTTCTCCTGACCCCATTCCATCACTTAATGCTATCATATACTTTCCATCTTGCAATTTCATATCACAGGCTGTGTCACCAGAAACTTTTGATTTGTTTTTTATTGTTTTTGCTGTAGCTATTTCTATTTTAAAATTCTCTTGCACTTCTTGCTTTTCTTCTGTTTCCGTAATATTTTCTGCTATTGATGATATTACCTTTGAAACTCCACTTAATTGTGTTGATAATGCTTTTTTATTTTCAGCTATTCTTTGTTTTACTATTATATTCAACTTTGAAATTTTATATGTATCATTTATTTGTTTAATCATTTCATTTATGTCATTTTTTACTTTATCATCTTCTTGTCCAACTATATAATTATTGTGGTTTTCAAAAACTTTTATTAAATCTTCTTCATCTAATTCTTCTTTTTCTTCTAGTTGTTCACATATATCTTCTAATATTTTGTCTTCATTTTCCATTATGTCTTCGTATAATATATTATCTGTTAATTCTTCCACATTATTTATTAATTCTTGTATATATATTTGTTTATATTCCTTTTCTAATTCTGTATCTTCTATTATTGAATCTTTGCAACTTTGTGCCATTTCAGATATTGTTTCTGAAACTTGGTTTAACTTATAAATTGCCTTTGTCTCTCCACTAACAGTTTTTCCGTTTGTTACTGGTAAAAACTTTGTTGTTCCAATTATATCTTCTATGTTTATTTCTACATCTTTAGGTATTAAAAGCAAACCTAATGATGCTACTAGTATTTCTCTTATTGTTATTATTGGAACTATGTTTCCGTTGCATACATATGTTAGAACTGCATTCCCTACTAAAAATCCTAATATTACACCTATTTTTCCTAGCTTACTTAATATTCCTGCCAACATACCGAGATACTGCATATGCTGCTATAAGTATTGGGTTTGTTGCACCTATAATTCCTAAAACAACTCCTATTGTTATTCCTGCAGTTGAACCTACTAACATTCCTTTTTTCCAGCCTAAAAACAACACTAGCATTATGCTTAAAATGTTTTTTATTGATAATTCAAATATTGACAAATTTCCTAATGAACAAACTGCTATTGCCACTAATAAGCTAGCGCCAATTACTTCTTCTATTGTAAACACTTTACTATGTTCTTTTATTACTATAATTGAATTTGCAAATATTTTATAAAATACATATGCTGAAATAATTAATACAAAACTAGTCAATAAATTATACACATAAAAATCCGTAAATATTATTTTAATAGCTTGTACTACTGTTACTGAAAATAATAAATTTGCCCCTAATTTTTTTTGTTCATTTCTAGAATGACTTTCTGTTTTAGGAGTTTTAATTAAAATACTTGCTATAAAAATTAAACTTGTTAATATGTATATTAAAAACGTTTCTTTTCCAAAACCTATAAATGTTCCAATTGATGTTAAAACAAATACAATTGCCATTGGGATTTTATTGCTACATACTGCAGCCAACATTGCTAACCCAAACGGAGCTATTTCTCCGCCAAATCCAACTACTGAAACCCCAAAAGACACTATATATAATATTATATCTTTTATGGAAAATAATGTTTTAAAAATATTCTTTACTTTGCTACTAGTTTCTTCTTCATTCGTATATATAACTTCTTCTGCTATATTTTGAAACATTGTTACCACCTCTTCTTTTTATATTTACACTAATATATCTCATACTTCTTGCTTATTTTGTCATTTTATAGTAGTGAAACATAAAAAGTTATTTGCTTTTTGTGATATTTTTTATATATTTTTATTCTTTTGTTTTATTTGTCGCCAAATTATGTATATTATTTTATTATAAAATGCCGAAAAATACAATACGTTTATAAAATTTTAGGAATAAGTATTGACAAACTTTTATCAAAGTTGTATCATTGTATTATGCAAGTAGTACAGTGATATTGCCAATGGGGACGGAGGTTTTTGGCAACTTTCTATTGAAACCGTTTAACCCGTAGCGTTTTCACTGATAAAAATTTATAACAAACATTAGCACAAGGAGGATATAATGAACTTTATTTTTGACAATGATAGGCCTATTTATGTTCAATTAGTAGAGCAACTTACATTATATATTGTTTCTGGCAAGTTAGAACCTGGAAGCAGATTACCTTCTGTAAGGGATTTAGCCCTGCAAACTAAGGTTAATCCCAACACAATGCAAAAAGCTTTAGCTGAATTAGAAAGTAATAATCTAATTTATACAGAGAGAACTAATGGAAAGTTTGTTACTACAGATATTGAATTAAGTAAATCAATTAAGCAAGAACTTGCTCGCAAAAGAATTCAAGAATATTTTTCTAGTATGGAAAAGCTTGGCATTCATAAAAGCGATGCTATTAAATACTTGCAAGAGTTAGGAGGAGAATAATTATGGAATTATTAGAATATAAAAATTTGTCTAAGACATATGACCAAAAGGAAGCTCTAAGTAATGTGAATTTAACTATTCCAAGAGGAAAAATTATTGGGCTTTTAGGCAAAAATGGTAGTGGTAAAAGCACTTTAATTAAATTAACAAATGACTTATTAGTACCTACAACTGGAGAGGTATTAATTAATGGAAAACACCCTGGTGTGGATTCTAAAAAAATTATTTCTTATTTACCTGAAAGGACTTATTTAGATAAAGAAATGACTGTTAAACAAGTTTTAAAATATTTTTCTGAATTCTATGACAATTTTGATATGGATACTGCAAAAAGACTTTTAAAGGATTTAGATTTAGACTTTAACCTTAGAATTGCTAAGATGTCTAAAGGTATGCAAGAAAAATTGCAACTTATCCTTGTTATGAGTAGGAAAGCAGATTTATATATTTTAGATGAACCTTTAGGTGGTGTTGACCCTGCAACTAGAGATTATATATTAGATACTATACTTTCAAATTTTAATGAAGGCGCAAGTGTTATAATTTCAACTCATTTAATTGCAGATATTGAACGTATTTTAGATGAAGTAATTTTTATAGACAAAGGAAAAATTGTTTTAACTTCTTCAGCAGATGAGCTTAGAACTAAGGAAAATGCATCTATTGATGAAATATTTAGGAGGTGTTTTAAATGTTAACAAAATTATTAAAATATGATTTAAAATGGGTTTATAAATTGCTTATAATTTTTTACATACTTGCACTTATCTTTTCTATTATTGGAAGAGCATTAACGTTAATTGAAAATTCATTCATTTTTGATATTATTTCAAAAGTAGCAATGGGTATTGCAGTAAGTATGTGCGTGAGTATAATAATTAATAACTTTACAAGAATATTAGTTAGATTTGTTCGCAATTTCTATAAAGATGAGTCTTATTTAACTCATACATTACCTATTCCTAAGAAAACAATTTTCTTATCTAAAATTTTAACAGCTATAATTACTTTATTTACTAGTGTTGCAGTTGTAATTGGTTGTTTGGCAATTTGTTATTACAGCCCTGAAAACATTCAAGCCTTGAAAGGAGCTTTAGAAATTGCAGCAACTACTTATAACAGTTCTGTTGTTGGAATAATGATAGTATTCTCTATTTTAATATTCATACAATTATTATTCATTTTGTTAGTTGCTTTTTCTGGTATTATGTATGGAAATACTGCAAAAAATGGGAAAACAATTGCCTCATTTATTTATGGACTTGTATTCTATTTTGTACCACAAATATTATCTTTCTTACTACTATTTGCTTTTGCATTATTCAACAAAGAAATTATGAATTTATTATTCACAACAACAAATACAATTTCTATTGAAACTGTTAAAATTCTTGTACTATATTCTATGGCTATTTACTTAGGTTATGTTAGTTTCTACTATGTATTTGGTAAAAAGAAATTTGAAAAAGGCGTAAACGTAGAATAATTTATTTATATAATAAAGAAAAACAGCTTAAACCTAAGTTTAAGCTGTTTTTGTTTACATTTTTTAATAGTTCTCTGCTTTTATTTCGAAATAAGATTGTGGATGATTACATACTGGGCATATTGCAGGTGCTTGTTTTCCCACACAAATATGACCACAATTTCTGCATTTCCAAATTCTATCTCCGTCTTTACTAAATACTAATCCATCTTCTACATTTTCTAATAATTTTTTATATCTTTCTTCATGTTCTTTTTCAATTTTTCCAACTGCTTCAAATAGATATGCTATTTTTGTAAAGCCTTCTTCTTTTGCTTCTTTTGCAAATTTATCATACATATCTGTCCACTCATAGTTTTCTCCTTCAGCTGCTGCTTTCAAATTTGCCTTTGTTTCTGGTACTTCACCATCATGTAATAGTTTAAACCAAATTTTTGCATGTTCTTTTTCGTTTTCAGCTGTTTCTGTGAATATTGATGCTATTTGCTCATATCCTTCTTTTTTTGCTTTACTAGCGAAATATGTATATTTATTTCTTGCTTGAGATTCCCCAGCAAATGCTTCCATTAAATTTTTTTCTGTTTTTGTTCCTTTTAATTCTGACATAATATCTTCCTCCTTCTTTGTTCCTTGATTATATCATTTATTTTATATATTACAAGTTCTATTTTTTAAAATTTCTCTATAAATTTCTCCCCATGTATTTACTTCTTTTAGATATTCATTTTCTTCTAATTCTTTTATTCCTGCATCTCTAAAGTATAATGTTTTTATTTTATTCTTTGATGTTTCCATGCAATTTATATAAAAGTCGTCTATCATAATGTCTATATTTTCTTTTATACATACTCCTTTTTTATCTCGTGTTGCCCAATAGTATTTATCGAATATTATATTTTCTTTACGAAGTCTATCCTTTGCTTCTATTTTCATTTCTTCAATATCTGTTCCCCTTGCTGTAATTAGTATTAATTCATGTCCGTCTGCTCTTAATAAATTAATAACTTCTTTTGCTCCTGGCATTACATTACTCTTTTTAGAACATTCTACAAAATAATTATTTATAAAAAAACTCTTTTCATCATCACTCCAAGAATATTTTTCTTGAACTCTTGCTTCTTTTTTATCAACTATACTGTTCTTCTTTAATTTTAATATGTCATATATTTCCGCTTCGCACCTAAAACACTTCTCTGTATCTAATACTACTCCATCTAAATCTATTCCTATTTTCATACAACACCTCTTTTAATTCTGGGCGTATACAATACGCCCCTACAATTTGCAACATATTTGTATCCTGACAATTTGCAATATAATATTTTAAATTATTATACTATAAAAATTTAAAAAATAATATATTTGTAATATTTTTTTAACTATTACATACAATATTTCTATAAAACCGTTGACAAAATACTTTTTGGAGAGTATACTAGGAAAGTACAAAAAAATATCGCGGGGTGGAGCAGTTGGCAGCTCGTCGGGCTCATAACCCGAAGGTCGATAGTTCGAGTCTATCCCCCGCAACCATAGAAGGCATTCACAATTTAGTGAATGCCTTATTTTTTATTTTTTGAGCAAATACTCTTCTCTAATGGTACTACTTTTAGTTTATACCCCATTGGGTGGAGTATTTTTATAAGTGTGCTTGTTTGAACAGAGTTTATCCCTTTCTCTATTCGTGCTATTGCAGGTTGTTTTATTCCACTTATTTTACTTAATTCCCTCTGTGTTATTTTTTTACTTTCACGTGCTTCTATCACAGCTTTAATAAGTTCCATTTCTAATTTAATTTCCACTTCTTGTTCCGCTGTTATGCCAAGGCTTTTTTCGACATCTCTCCATTCTTTAGCAGGTTTATTCTTCACGATTATCACTCCTTTTTATATAATCTTCTAAATTTCTTTTTGCTCTTTCTATTTCTTTTATTGGTGTCTTTTGTGTATCTTTCACAAAAACAGTAAGTAATATAAAAATATTATTTCTTTTATATGCAAATAATATTCTGTCTCTTATTGGTCTCAATTCCCATATATCATTTTGTAAATGCTTTATATATGGTTCTCCTAATGTAATTCCTCTTTCACTTAAAAGTCTAATATATGCAATTATTTTATTATATTTTATTCTATCATTTTTACTGTTATTATATCCTTTTTTTAGTTTATGTAGATAATCGGTTATTTCACTATTTCCATTTTCATCTTGGTATACTTTAATATTATACATATTTACCGCCTATACTACTATATTCTTATGATAACATATTTGTTATCATAATTCAATAGTTTTAATTTCATTTTTATATACATATTTCTTCCCTCATTGCATCAAATTTTGCATCGCCTATTCCTGTTATATTTTTCATCTCCTCTATAGCTGTAAATTTTCCATTTTTTTCTCTGTATTCTATTATCTTCATTGCTGTTGATGGGCCTATTCCTGTCAGTTTTTCTAGTTCTGCTTGAGTAGCTGTGTTTATATTTATTATTTCATTTGAATTTCCTTCTATTTTATCTTCTATTATTACATTTTCACCACTTTTGCTTGATACTATTTCTGTTAATATTTCATCATTTATACTTGGAATATATATCTTCTGTCCATCTTGTACTTTATATGCTAAGTTTACTCTTTCTATATTCGCATCCAGCGTTAGCCCTCCTGCTGCTTCTATTATATCTGCAATTCTTGCCCCTTTTTCTGCCTTTATTATTCCTGAGTTTTCTACACATCCTGTTATATGTATTATTATATTTTCGGGTTTTGTTTCTTTTTCAACTACTTCTGTTTCGTTGTTTATAATAACGGCTTCTCCTTCATCTGTCTTCCATACAAGGTAGTATCCTATTACAAATAACATTATTGTAACTATTACTCCTATTAAAATTTTTTGCTTCTGATTTAAATTTTCCATATACAATTATTTCCTTTCTTTTAAAATTATTAGCAAAAAATGTTGAAAATTTGCCAATTTTACTATATATTATGTTTATATAGATTTTATAAGGGGTATTTTTATGAAAATTAAAAATTTATATTTCTGATATTGGTTTTAATTATTATATTTTTAAACTCTAATTGCTTCGCAGTTGCAGATACTAGCAGTTTAAATATTTACTCACCATCTGCAATTTTAATAGATGCAAAAACTGGAAAAATACTTTATGAAAAAAATGCAAACGAAAAAATGTATCCAGCTAGCACTACAAAAATTTTAACTGCTATACTAGCTTTGGAGAATTGTGAACTTTCAGACACTGCTGTTGTTAGTTATAATGCAGTTATGAGTATTCCAAATGGATATTCTCACGCAAAACTACAAGTTGGTGAGGAACTTACTATAGAACAATTGCTAAACATATTATTAGTTCCTTCCGCAAATGATGCTGCTGTTGTTCTTGCTGAACATATTGGTGGTTCTGTTGAAAGTTTTTGTACTATGTTAAATACAAAAGCAATTGAATTAGGTTGTAAAAATACTAATTTTGCTAATCCTAATGGGATTCACAATGAAAACCATTATTCTACTGCATATGATTTAGCATTAATGGGAAAATATGCTATGCAAAATGAAACTTTTAGAAGTATTGTGTCTAAAACATACTATGTTCTTCCTTCTACAAATAAATACGCAAATAATGATAGAGTTTTTACCTCTACAAATGAATTATTAAAAGAAGATACTTCTTCAAGACCTACAAATTATTATTATGGAAATGCTATTGGAATTAAAACCGGTTATACTTCTGCTGCAAAAAACTGCATTATTGCTGGTGCCGCTAGAGATAATTTAGAATTCATTGTTGTTATTCTTGGAGCTACTCAAAATAGTGCTGGAATAAGTTATAGATATACGGACTGTAAGACTTTGTTTGATTTTGCTTTTAATAATTATACTGTTTTAAAGTTAAAGGACCAAGGAAGTATTTTGAAACAGATACAAATATCTAATGCAACTTTAGAAACAAAAGATTTAGATTTAGTTTTAGAAAATTCTATTACAGTATTGACTGAAACAAAAGATATAGATAAATTAATGTTACCAGAAATTACTCTTAACACAGATTTAAAAGCTCCAATAAAAAAAGGTGATAAGGTTGGAACTCTTTCTTATGTGGTAGATGGAACTACTTATTCTACTAATTTGCTTGCTGGTAATGATGTTTTGGAATCTAAATTCATTATTACATTTTTCAAAGCTTTGCTTGTGATTTTCATACTTTTTGTAATATATGTATTTGTTAATTTTATAGACAAGAAGAAAAAGAAAAAAAATAGAATTTACTAATTTAACACCTTAATTAAATTAGAGTATATAAATAGGGGTATATAAATAAAACATTTATATACCCCCTATTTATTTTTTTAAAAATCTTTTCCTATAATTATTGTAAAATCAACATTTGCATTGTTTTCCCCTGTTGTTATACTTCCTATTGTAACTAGTTCTTTTAATGCTATTTCAGATTCTTCTGTTTGTTTTGTTCTATTTATTATTGTTGTTTTACTTGTACTAGATGTTGTTCCTGTTTTTTCTACAGTATAACCTTCTTCTTCTAGTAATGTTTTTAATTTATTAAGATTTGTTTCTGAAGCTGTTCCGTTTAATATTTCAACTTTTATTCCATTTGCTTCTTTTTTTGTTTTTCCTTCAACAAATAACTCGTCCACTAATTTTTTAGCTTCTTTTTTATTATATTTGTATATCCAGATTCCACTAGGATTATCATTTGTTGATTCTCCTGGTAACATTCCTGTTTTTAAAGTACTTGCATCAAAATCTACAGCATATGGAACGTAATCTTTAATATCTGATAATTCCACATTTGTTTTTATATTATTATACATAGTATCTAAAATTTTATTGATTTTAAAAATATTCTCTGGCTTTAGTGTTTGCTTTAATGTTGCTGTTATAAATTCTCTTTGTGTTCTCATTCTTCCTAAATCTTCCATTCCATATTCATATGGATATGTTGTGTAGTTGTTATTTACATTATTATGTCTAAAGCGTAATAGCTGTTCTGCTTTTTGTCCTGTTACTAATTGTTCTCCCTCTTTTAGCCTTATATGTAAGTTTTGTGAATAGTCATCATATTTCATATCCATTGGTACGTAGAAGTTTACCCCACCAATTGCATCTACTAATTCAACTAAACCTTTCGTATCAATTACAAAATAATATGGTATTTCAAAACCTACTATTCCTTCAACATATTCCTTCATTCCTTCAATATTTGCGCCATTTCTATATGTTGAATTTATTTTATAACTTGCTGATGGTTTATTTGGATTTGCTCCAACATACGTGTCTCTTGGTATAGATAATAGTGCTGCTTGTTGGCTTTTAGGATCGTATGACCCAACCATTATTGTATCTGCTAATTTATAATCATCTTCTCCACTAACTCCTAATATTAAAAAGTGTACTTCTGGTAAGTTCTTTAAAGTTTGTTCATCGTGTCCTAAGACTGTTTTTAATGCTCCTGAAAGTCCACCACCATTTTTATATGTTTTGTAAGCAAATACTCCTGCTGCAATACCTAATATTAACAATATAACTAAAAATATTTTTAATCCTATTCTTTTTTTCTTCTTTGCTGTCTTTTTTTCTTTCAATTTTATCACTCCTAATTTGTACAACGTAAGTTAAAGTATAACAAAAAAAACTTATAATATCAATACAAATTTTAAAATATTATATTTAGTAAAATGTTATTATTATACATTATTGCTCCTATTGTAGAGTTTGTGATAAATTGCATAAATTCCGCATTTGTTATAAAAGGAGATATTAATGAAATTATTCCTAAAACTGCATAAACTATTAAAAATCCTTTAATTATTCCATATAAAAATCCACCTAATTTATTGAATTGTTTTATAATTGGAATTTTTTCTATTATTTCTGTTAAGAATGACACTAATAATAGCCCTACTCTTACAATTAAAAATATCAAAATTGCACACCCTGCATTAATTACTAATATTGCAAGGTTTCTAGATACCATTAGTGCAACGTTCTCTTTTACCCCATCTGTCATATCGTTTATTGAATTATTTAAATACTTTCTAATGTTTTCTGGGGTGTTTTCAGAGTTTTCCTCATTTAATTCAACTTGCGTATTTATTTCTTCTCCTTTAATGTTATTTTCTATTGTTGATTGCAAGTTTTCATCTATTTGTGTATTTGTTATAACAAAGTTTGAAACTGGTTTATACAAAATTAATGTGACTATTATTGCAATAATGAAAGAGCATATTTTTATTGCTGTTTTTATTAAGCCTCGCTTATACCCTATTATTGTACTTAAAACTATAATTGCTATAATTATTAAATCTACTACAAAATTCATTTTACACCTTCCCTATACATTTTATTTTTCGGGCGTATACAATACGCCCCTACATTTCAATAAATTTGTAATTTCTTTACGGGTCGTCGGGGACGCCGACCCCTACAAATGTATTAATTTTTATCCGCAGACACAGGTCTGCTCCTACAACTATTCACTCTTCACCATTCATTCTTCACTATTCACTAATGTTTGAATATTATCACCGACGAGATTGGGCGGATTATTTACGGCATATTTTATTTGTAATTTCACTGAGGGTCGTCGGGGACGCCGACCCTTACAAGATTTTTTACAAATTAATTAATTCTATCTTGTTTTTGTAAATAATACCTGCTATTCCATTACACATTACCACGTTTTTTATTCCTTGTGATGAAATGTATTTTTTTATCAACCATCCATTACTTCCTATAAAAATTGCTTCTGAACCTATATTTATTCCTATTACATTGTCGTATGCATATATCGCTTTTGGACTTCCATTAAATGTATATGTACTCTCTTTATTGTTATTTACATTTTTTATTTTAATTGTTGTTTCTGTCGAAAATATTCCAGATGACCTTTGAGTTACATTTACAATGTTATTTGTTAAATTTATGTCCGCAAAAATTGTTTTTTCTTGATTAAAATCTAATATTTTGTTTATTGAATCTTCTTGCATTGAGTATATCCCATCATCTGCTAAGCATATCAATTTATTTTTATCTTGATATTTTAAGTTTATTATTAAGCTGTTTGATTCTAATTTATGATTATATTTAATAGCTTCTTTGGGTGCACTTTTAGCATTTTCCATTGATATAATCTCGATATTTGATTGTATTAATGTTCCTGAGAAGTTTGCTTCTGCCATTGCTAAAAATTTATTATCATTTGAAATATCTGTACTTATAACATTTGTGTTTGACAAAAACTTTTTAAACAATTCATTTCCTTTTGAATCCAATGTAATTACAACAGTTTTGTAACTTGTACCAGTTACTACTATTGAAACATATCCATTTTTATTTACATTTATATTAGAAATGTTTCCTTCTATTTCTTTTTGCCATAAAATATTTCCATCTGCTATTAAATAGATTGTTTGTCCACTTTTTTCTGCTACTGCTAAAAATCTATTATTTGAAGCAAAAATTGGAGATGTTGCTATAATATCTAAGGAACTCTCTTCTTTTCCAGATGTATTATATATTTTTAAAACATTTTTATCTAAAATTGCAATGTTTTTGTTATATGCGTATATATTTGGATTTGTAGATTCTTCTATTTTGATTGTTGCAAGTGTATTTTCTGTAAGTTCTTTTCTTAAAATGTGTTTATCAAAAAAAGTTCTAAATTCAATATTTACTAAATAAAGCACGCATATTACAATTACTAAAATTATTACAGCAACAATTGCTGAGAATTTTAATACTCTCTTTTTATTTATTTTTTTAGTTTCGCCTTCTGTATCTCTAAAAATTTTTAAATAATCCATAAAACTTTTCCTAACATATTTTATTTGTTTTTATAGTTATATCAATAAAACTACTTTTTTTCAAGATTTTATATGAAAATATGTTATATTAACAATTTGTATTAATCCTAAATACCCAAAAAATGGGTATAACGTGCTTACCAAATTTGAAAAACCTATACTACTAATTAACAAAGAAACAATGCATATGCTTGCTGCTACAATTTTATATGTTTTTTGTTGTTTTGTAATATTCTTTAAAAAGCCATATCCAGTAGATATAGCAGTTGTTAAAATCGCGCCGTAATATAACTCCTCCATATATGTATTTATATAAACTTCCATTTTGGCTTGCGATATATACCACTGGCATTTCCATTTCTTTGACTTCATTTATTTTAGTACTTATTAAGAAGTATATTATTGCTGCAAGAATAAAAAATATAATTCCACAGCTAATTGAAATTACTTTTATTTCTTTCTTATTTTTTATAAAACTTCTTATTGTTAACAATATTGGTATTAAAACAATACTGTTATAGCTTGCATATATAACTGCACTTATTATCCAATTTTTCATAACATTTGCTGTTTGTAACACTTCCATACCTTCTATTTTTATGCTATTTTTTATTCCTAAAATAATTATTAATATAATTAGAATTGGCATTAATATTGCATTTACTTTTATTATTCCATTAATATCTTTTAATAAAATTATATACACTGTTATTCCTAGTAAGATTGCAATAACTCCTTTATTTTCTATTTGTAGTTCCTGAACGAAATATGCAATAAACGCTGCCATCATTATACAAAACGATATAAATAGAAAAATATTTATTACTCCATTTATTATATTTTTTATTGTTTTATTTTTCACAATTGTTGTTTCAACAAACTCTTCATAACTATTTATTTTTTTATTTAAACATATATTCAAAACCATAAATATGACTATACTGATTAGTATAGAAGAAATTGCAACACCTATAAATCCTTCTGTTCCATATGTATTGAAAAAAATTAATATTTCTTTTCCTGAAGCAAAGCCTGCACCTATTATTGTTCCTATAATTACAAATATAATTTTAAAAGCATTCTTCATAAATAAACCTCATATTTATATTTATTATATAAATATGAGGTTTATTCTTTAGCTCTCTTGATTTATTAAATTTTTAATAAATATTTCTTTTCCTTCTGGAGTTCTTAACCTTAAATTTGGAAATACTTTTAACATATATTCGTTTGAAAACCATTTTTCTTCTATTTCTAATATTATTCCACTTGAAATTGTTTTTACATTTTTATTATAATATTTATTTTCTACTCTAGCTTGATATGCACAAACAGCCCACACTGTAAGCAATGTATTTATAATGAAGAATATTATTATTATTGAATCTATAATGTTTTCCTTTACTGGAATTTTATCTATTAGTTTATCTATGTTTGGTTTTAATGTTTTCATTAATAATAATGATAACATTCCCCAATAAAATGCATACAGTAAACATACCCTACCGTTTAGGTTTAGAAATCTATCTTCATAATTCCAAAATCTTGAGCCATATAATGCTTCTAATATATAGCTTAAAACGTATTCAACTACTGTTCCTAATATTGCTCCAAATATTACTATTTTTTTATTATCGTCTTTTACTTTTCCTAAGAAACAAATTAAAACCACTGCTCCTACTCCATATATTGGGCAGAATGGTCCAATCAGTAATCCTTTTCTGCTTTCCAGTACTCCTGTTGTAATATAACAAAATAAAGTTTCCATTAGCAAACCAAAAATACTAAAAAAAACGAAATACGACAATAAGTAGTGTTTTGTGACTTTTTTTTCTTTTTCCATACAAAACTCCTTTTTATTTTTCTATATTTTATACCATTTTTTTAATAAAAGCAATTGACAAATGAAAAAAACCGTGTTAATATTGTTATTGCAAATTCCTATGGACCGGTAGCTCAGTAGGATAGAGCAACGGCCTTCTAAGCCGTGGGTCGGACGTTCGAATCGTCTCCGGTTCACCAAAAGATATACATTCGTGTATATCTTTTTTTTATTGTATAGAAGTATATCTTTTTAATTATTATTATGATATAATATTTTGTATTGATTTTATAGGAGGCTTTTATGTTAGAATTAGTAAACATTAAGAAAAGTTTTAAAACAGGTGACTTTGAACAACAAGCTTTACGTGGCGTAAGTTTAAAGTTCAAAAGTAATGAATTTGTAGCTATTTTAGGACCAAGTGGAAGTGGTAAAACTACTTTACTAAATATTGTTGGTGGATTAGATAGATACGATTCTGGGGATTTGATTATTAACGGCAAATCCACAAAAAAATTTAAGGATAAAGATTGGGATGCATATAGAAATAATTGTATTGGATTTATATTCCAAAGTTACAATTTAATAAGTCATTTATCTATATTGGCAAACATTGAACTATGTATGACTTTAAGTGGAATTTCTGCTAAAGAAAGAAGAAAAAGAGCATTAGAAGTTCTTGAAAAGGTTGGATTGAAAGAGCATGCACATAAACATCCAAACCAATTATCTGGTGGGCAAGCACAAAGAGTTGCTATTGCAAGAGCTTTAGTAAATGACCCAGATATTATTTTAGCAGATGAACCAACTGGTGCTTTAGATTCTGTAACTAGTGTTCAAATTATGAATTTAATTAAAGAAATTGCTAAAGAAAAATTAGTAATAATGGTAACTCACAATGCTGAATTAGCTAATGAATATGCAACAAGAATTGTTAAATTAAAAGACGGAAGTTTATTAGAGGATTCTGATTCAAACATTGATGAAAATGTTGTAAATTCAAATTACTCTATTCGTAAAACATCAATGGGATTCTTTTCAGCTTTAAATTTATCTTTTAACAACATAAAAACTAAAAAAGGAAGAACTCTTTTAACAGCTTTTGCTTCTAGTATTGGTATAATTGGTATTGCTTTAATACTTGCATTATCTAATGGTTTTGATAAGCAAATAGATAAATTTGAGCAAGATACTTTATGCCAAATGCCAATTGTTATTAGTTCTCAAACTATTAGTATGACTGAAGACACTATGGCTGAATTACAAGGAACTGATGAGCGCAATTTGGAAGAATATTCTGATGAAAAAATTGTTAGAGGTTTAAAAACAGCCTTAGATTTAATTCATAAGAATAATATCACAACAGACTATACAGATCATATAAAATCTGTTGATGAAAAATTAATTAGTGGAATAGCTTATAATAGAGCTACAAAAATGAATTTATTTGTTAAGAATGATGATAAAGTTAGCTTATTAGATACTACTATGATTATGGCTGCTTTACCAGAAAATTTAAGTGGTTCAACTGAAAATACTATTATAGATGAACATTTTGAATGTATCTATGGTAAAATGCCTACAAATGAAACTGAATTAATTCTTTTAGTTGATTCTAAAAACAGAGTTGCTTCTCCTGTTTTAGAAGCTCTTGGATATAGTAAAGATGCTGAAGTAACTTTTGATGAATTATTATCTAAAGAATTTAAAATTGTATTAAACAATGATATGTATACAAAAGTTGGTAACTATTTTACAATTAATATGGATTTCAATAAATTATATGATAATGAAAGTAATATTACATTAAAACTAGTTGGTATTGCTAGAGGTAAGAGAGATGATGCCTTTGGAGAATTTTCTGGTTCTGGAATAATATATAAAGAAGCATTAATGAGTGCTATTATTGAGAACAATAAAAATTCTGACGTTGTTATAAAACAAAGAGATGCAGATTATAATGTTTTGACTGGTGAAAAATTTGATTTAACAACAGACGAAGGTAAAACTACTAAAGACACATTATTAGCTTACTTAGGTGAAGAATTACCACCAGTGGCAATTCAAATTTATCCAAAAGATTTTAATACAAAAGAAGATTTATTAAAATATTTGGATAACTATAATGAAGGAAAATCTGAAAACGAAAAAGTAGTTTATACAGATTATGCTGAAACAATTTCTTCTTTAAGTGGTGGAATTATGGATGCTATAACTTGGGTACTTGTTGGATTTTCTTCAATTTCATTAATCGTTTCAACAGTAATGATATCAATTATTACATATATTTCTGTTTTGGAAAGAACAAAGGAAATTGGTATATTAAGAGCAATTGGTGCTAGAAAGAAAGATATAACTAGAGTATTTAATGCAGAAACATTTATTATTGGTTTGTGTTCTGGTTTATTAGGATTATTAATTGCAAGGTTATTAATTATTCCAATAAATAACTTACTTCTTAGCCTAACAGAGTTAGAAAATGTTGCACAAATGAACCCTGTTCATGCATTAGTATTGTTAATAATTAGTATTTTGTTAACTTTACTAGGCGGATGGATTCCTGCAAAAATGGCTGCAAAGAAAGATCCAGTAAATGCTTTAAGAGTTGAATAATTTAAATATATATTTTGAAAAGGTGTCCTACTTTAGGGACACCTTTAAATTTTGTTTTGAAACTTATGTCAAAACAAATCATTTCTTCATATTATACAATATACGACTTTAAGGGGAAATGTTAAATGAAAAAAGATAAACTATTAATTATATTCTTCGTTTTGGTATGCGTATTTGTCGCTTCTATTTTATGTTTTTCTATAGAAAACATTTTTACATCAAAAGAAACTAAAGTGGAATCTCTTCCCAAAAACAAAAACGCTTCTTCAATAGAAATTCCAGAACTTTACTTAAGTGATGAAGTTTCTTTAGAGCCACAAGAAGTTGAAGCAGAAGGTTTTAAACTTCAAGGTGAAGTAGCATATGAAAGTGGAGAAGATTACCAAGGTAGTATTCCTTTAGGTGATTATGCTGGTCTTACCTATTATAGTCAAATAGATTTTAGATGGAAAAACAACTTTTATACTTCTGTTAACAATTCATCTCAAACAATTGGTTCTAGTGGTTGCGGACCAACATGTGCTGCTATGATTGTTAGTTCCATTACGGGTAACATTACGCCTAGCAAAATGGCAGAAGTATTTGTTGAAAGAGGATTTAGAAGTAGTAACAATGGCACTTACTGGAGTGCTTTTAGATGGATTGCAGATTATTTTGATATTGAATACAAAGAAACTTATAAATTAAACGATGTTATTGAAATGTTAAATAACGACTATTTAGTAGTCGCTGCTTGTGGAAACGGTTTATTTACTACAGGTGGTCACTTTGTTACTTTGGTTGGAATTGAAGGAAATGTTATAAAAGTGTATGATCCTTATTTATATTCTGGGAAATTCAATACTTCAACTAGAAGAGGAAAAGCCACCGTTAGTGGAAATACCATTTCTGTAACAACGGATAATTTTAGGAACTACGCAAATTATACAATTTTCTTTTGCTTTAAAAACTCAAATGCTGGAACTGTTCCAAATACGGCTAATTCAGAATTAGTTACAGTATCTCCATACAAAAGATTTGTAAAAGTAAATACTTCTTTAAATGTACGTTCTGGTCCTGGAACCAACTATTCTTATGTTAAATCTTTATACAATGGAAACGAAGTAACCATATATGCAGAAAATGGTGATTGGTCAAAAATTGGAGATAACTTATGGGTTCACTCTAATTATCTTCAAGAGCCTACTTTTGAAATTAGCCGAGAAAATTCTTCACAAACAAGTTATAAAAAACCACAAGAATCTTCCACTATAAGTGGATTTGTAAAAGTTAGAACTTCTTTGAATGTACGCTCTGGTCCTGGAACCAATTATTCTTATATTAAATCTTTGTATAATGGAGCTTCTATAACAATATATGAAACCAAAAACGGATGGTATAGAATTGATAATGGATTGTGGGTTATAGATGATTATATAACTATTTCAGTTTTAACA
>CAZTHC010000020.1:0-19872 GCA_964613425.1 uncultured Lachnospiraceae bacterium | reverse complement strand
TAATTAAATATATGTTAAAAGTTGCCAAAAACCTCCGTCCCTTTTGGCAATAAAGATTTAAATTTCAATTGTGCGGATTATTATATAAAAATTGAAAATGCAAAAGAGATGTTAGATAACGGTATGTGTTTTGGGGCTCATACTAAATCACATAAGCATTTAGAATATTTAGATTTTGAAAATCAAAAATATGAAATTACTGAAAATATAAAATTTTTAAAAGAGAATCAGTTAATAAATGATGTTTTAGCTTTCTCATATCCTTATGGTAGTTATAACAAGAAAATTAAAAATATTTTAAAAAATGAAAATGTAGATATAGCATTTCTGGCGAATGATATAAATGTTCGAATAGAAAAATATAAATTTCCAAGAATAGATTGTAAATTTATAAATATATGAATTTAAGAGGTAATAAGGATGAATTCTTTACATTATATAGACAAATTTTTAAAATTTGAGGATAATGAAAATTTATTTGAATTAAGGATAGACGATGTTGAAATATGGAATTATATCAGAGATAGAGTTTATAATAATGTAAAAATGAGGTTAGATAATCTTTCTCCAGTATATACTCAAAGTAATGACAGAAAGAGATGGTATCTAAAAATTGTAAATTTTAAAAAATATTTTTATTGGAATAAATTAAAACCAGTAGATTTGTTTGTTTTGACACATCCTCGTAGAATAAAACAGGGAGAATTGTATTATTGTATTTATACAGATTATCTAATGCAAGAAATTAAAAAAAATAATATATATTCATATAGTATTTTTGAAGAACCTTTTTGGACTAATTTTCCTGCATCTAAGGTTGGACATTTTTATCCAGTACCTACTAATAATTTAATATATACTGATTTTTTACAAATTGAATCTGATTTTAAAATACAATTGTTTAAAAAATTTAAAATAAAAGAAAAGCAAAGAATAGAAAATCAGTTAAAAAATGTGTTAAATATGGTTGAAAAAGAATTTAATGTTTCCTTGATGGATTTAATGGATTATTTTTTGGATATTTTATTATATGTGAAATTTATGAGAAAAAAATTCGAAAAAATGTTAATAAAAACGCATCCAAAAGTTATTATCAATTTTTATTGTCCATCAATTCCTAGATTGTTACTAACAGAGGTTGCTAATAAATTAAGTATACCTTCTATTGACTTGCAGCATGGCAATATTGGAATATCAGAACCTATACATTACAAATTTTATAAGAATAAGAAGTATACATGTCTGCCTAATTATATGTTCTCATTTGGTGAAAAATTTGTAAATAAAAAGTATTTACCTACTGAAAGTGTGAAAGTTATTCCATGTGGATATCCATTTTTGGAATTAAAAATAAAAGAATATTCAAATAATATTAAAGATAAAAGTAAAAAAAATATATTATTTGTTTCACAAGGTTTACTAGGGGATATAATGAGCAATTTTGCTTTTCAATTGTCAAAGCTTTTACAAGATTATCCAGAATACCAAATTATTTATAAATTACATCCATTTGAAAGAAATAGAAAATATGATATTTTAAATAGAAATAATATCACAATAATCGATGGAAATGAACATGAAATATATTATTATGCTCAAAATAGTTATTGCCAAGTTGGAGTTTATAGTACAGCAGTTTATGAATGTTTACAATTTGATTTACCTACATTTATAATAGATAATGTTTATGGTTCTGAAGAGGCAAAGGAAGTATTAGGAGAAGAAAATGGTATATATTATGTTGAAAATGCTTTAGAATGTTTTAATACACTTCAACAAGGATTAGAGTTTCCAGACGACAAATTAAAAAAATCATTATGGGAACAAAATAGTCTTAGTAATATGATTATAAATATAGATAAAATAATAAAAGAAAGAGGATAAAATTATGTATGCAATAGGAATTTTATGGAATGTGGCTCAAAGATTTTCTAAAGAAATTATGATGGAAACAGCTTTAAAATATCCAGTTATTCAAGTAGCTGTGTTTGATTTAGAAGATAAATATGAGGAGTTTTTAAGAAAATTGTATGCTATTGAAGATATGTCAGATTTTAGAATAAGAAAAAAACTGGAATATATGGATTTTGCAGATAATTCTAAAGTTATTCCATTTTTGATAGATATTGGAGATGGAGAATATAAATTTGTAGAAAGGAAAAGAAAACATACTTGTGTACAGATAGAAGGATATAAAAAAAATATAAGAGAACGATATTCTGGAAAATTACCTAAATATTATTTTGATACTATTTTGCATATGACAGATGATAAAGAGGAATTTGATTATTCAGTAAAAATATTAGAAGAATATAAATGTTTTTGTGTTGAAAGTTATTTAAAAAAAGGATATAATCCTATAGTAAGTTGGAATAATTCAAATACTAGAGAAAATGAAGCTTATGATGAAATGTTAGATAAAATGGGGAGGTAGATAGTAAATGGAAAAATGGGATTTGTATGATGAAAATGGAAATAAGCTAGGAAAAACCATCAATAGAGGAGAAAAAATGGAACCAAATGAATATCATATTTCAGTTCATATTTGGATTATAAATAAAAATAATGAATTTTTGATTCAAAAACGTTCGCCAAATAAAAAGAAATTTCCTAATATGTGGTCGATGACTGGTGGTGCAGTTTTAGCTGGTGAGAATAGTGAACAAGCCTGCATAAGAGAAACAAAGGAAGAATTAGGAGTTGAATTGAGTTACAATGATATAAAGAAAATTGGTACTATAAAAAGAGAAAATGGATTAGTAGATATATGGATAGCATATAAGGATTTTGATGAAAAATGTTTAAAATTACAAATTGATGAGGTAAGTGAAGCTAAATGGGCAAATATTTCTAAAATTGAAAAATTATTAGAAGAAAAAAGATTTACACCATCAGTTGTTCAAGGATTAGAATTGTGTACTACATATTTATCAAATCAAAATAAGAATTAGATATAATATAAAATTATAAAATTATATAAACTACTTGATTTATATAAAGACTTATGTTAAATTAAAACTATAAAAAATAACTAAAATAAAATTGAAATATATTTAGGCTTTGAGTTTGCGTACTTGTGCGTTAATCGAGCCAAAAACAAGTTAGAGAAATCTAGCTTGTTTTTTTGTTGTTCGCTAGTTTTTTTATAAGTATAATATTATAATATAGAAAAGGATGTGAGCAAATATGATAAAAGTTTGTGAAATATGCAATAACAGATTTGAAACTACGAGTTCAACAAGAATATATTGTTTTGAATGTAGTGGCGAATCAACAAGACTAGATAATAATACTATAAAACATCAAAAAACAATATTGCGTAGGAATATGAAGTTACAAGCAATAAAACTATTAGGTGGAAAATGTCAAATATGTGGTTATAATAAATGTATTGATGCACTCGAATTTCACCATAAAGATCCGAAAGAAAAAGATTTTAAAATCGGCTCTGGAAATACTATTTCATGGAAAGAATATAAAAAGGAAGCACTAAAATGTATATTAGTTTGCTCAAACTGTCATAAAGAAATTCATAATAAAATTGGATATAGATATTAAGTTTTTTTATAATAGATGAAAGAAAAAATTGGTCATTGATATAGTGACAATAATGTTAATAACAATATGAAAGATTAGTTGATAATTTTTTATTTTAATGCTATTATTATAAAATCTAGAGATTATTATGGAATTTAATATAACAAGGAAATTTCAAAGACAGACAGAGCAAATGCTTAGTGAAATTTGCAAGGAAGTGATAATATGGAAAACAGAATATGTCAGAGTTGCGGAATGCCAATAAATTCAGATGAACAATTGGGTTTAAATAGCGATGGAAGTGTTAATAATGATTATTGCAAATATTGCTATAAAGATGGAGAATTTATTGATAAAGTTACAATGGAGGAATACATAGAAATGTGTTCTAAATTTGGTTCACAAGCTGGTATGACAAATGAAGAGATGAAGTCATTTTGTGAAAAAATATTTCCAACTTTAAAAAGATGGAAAAATTAATTAAATATATGTTAAAAGTTGCCAAAAACCTCCGTCCCTTTTGGCAATAAAGTGTAACCAATCAAAATAAATACTGTCTTTATAGTTAGGAGGGAGTATAAATATGGAGGATCAAAAAATAGTAGATTTATATTGGTCAAGGGAAGAAAAGGCAATATATGAAACAGATAAGAAATATGGAGGATATTGTAACACTATTTCATTTAACATTTTACAAAACACTGAAGAAGCTAAAGAATGCGTTAATGATACATACTTAAAAACATGGAACAGTATTCCGCCACAAAGACCTAATATATTAAAGATTTATTTAGGAAAGATAACAAGAAATTTGTCTATTAATAAGTATGAAAGGAAAACAACACAGAAAAGAGACTATACGCTTGAGGTTGCACTCGAAGAGTTAAATGATTGCATTGTTTCAAACAATAATGTTGAAGGAGAAGTAGATTATAACAATTTGATTAATGCAATTAATATATTTTTATCAGAATTACCTAGAGATAGAAGAAAAATTTTTTTAGATAGATATTGGTACTTATATTCAATTAAAGAAATTTCTTTTAATAATAAAATAAGCGAAAGTAGCGCTAAAACTACATTATTAAGACTTAGAAAACAGTTAAAAAAGTATTTGGAAGAAGGTGGTTTATATGAATAATAAAGATTTATTAAAAGCCATTGGAGACATTGATGAAAAATACTTAATTCAAGAAACTGAAGTAGAAGATAACAAGACAGTTAATATTGTGAAAAAATCTAAGATTAGATATATTCTTGCACCGATTTGTATTATCTTTATCGCAATTCTAGGGGTTCACATTGCTTCAAAACCAGAAAATGTTATATCAAAAAATGATAATTGGATTATAAAAGAAATAAAAGTTGATAATAATATTATTATTCCAAGTATAGCTATAGTTCCTAAATGGGATGAATTGCCTGTTAATCAACAGTTTTTTGAAGTTGAATATAATAATAATACATATTCAAGTAACGTAGCAAAAATTTCGAACGATAATATAATGAAGAAATTGGGTGAATCAATTCTAAAAGGATATGACTCAGACACAAATACAACTTATAATAAAAAGGGAGAGTTGTATTCAATAAAAGGTTTATCAGATAAATGTGTTGTTGCAGTAAAATTTGAAGGGGATACTTGCTATTACGTATATATAAATGCATATTATAGACCCAATACACTAGGAGAATTTATAGATGACTTAAATTTAAAAGAAATTATATCTTTTGGAAAAATATATTATAAATATTGGGATAAAGATTTACAAACCAGTGTAAATGTTGAATTTTATGATGTAGATAATAAAGTGATTTGGGATATGCTGTTCGATAATTCAAATTTAGAAAATATTTATAAAGATACTGAAACTTTTAAATATAAATCAGAAAGATTTTCGCAGAGTATAGATATAAGTGTTGATATACCATTACTAGGACGCAAAAATATAAGTGTGGAATTAACAGATAAGGGTTACCTTATAACAAATATTTTAGATACGGGCAAAGGATTTTATATAGGAGAAAATAAAGTACAAGAATTTTTAGACTACATTAAAGAAAATTATGACGGATATAGGATTGTATATATTTACGAAAATGAAAAAGAAATACCAGAAAGTGAAAGAAATGATGAAATTGTTATGATAGATAATACTACACACAATACTACTATTGTTAATATAAATACTACTACACAAAACAGAACTGAGGCAAGGGAATTTTAAGAAAACTATACAGTATAACACCAGACTTTCATAATGTGTTAATATATCTATATTGCAAAATATAGAAGGAGAATAAAATGGAAAATAATAAGATTATAATTAAAGGGTTAAACCAAAACAATTTAAAAAATATTTCATTGGAAATACCAAAAGAAAAAATTGTTGTATTTACAGGAGTGTCAGGTTCAGGAAAATCTAGTATTGTTTTTGACACTATAGCAGCAGAAAGTCAAAGGCAAATGAATGAAACATATACAGCATTTATTAGAGGAAGACTTCCAAAGTATGAAAAAGCTAAAGCAGATAGCATTGAAAACCTTTCAGCATCTGTAATAGTAGATCAAACAAGACTTGGAGGAAATGCTAGGTCAACTGTTGGCACAATAAGTGATTTATATTCAGCAATAAGGGTATTATACTCAAGAATTGGAACTCCATATGCAGGAACGGCTTCATGTTTTTCATTTAATGACCCAAATGGTATGTGTACAGAATGCTCTGGATTAGGTAAAGTAATGGATTTAAATATTAGACCAATACTTATAGAAGAAAAATCATTAAACGAAGGAATGATAGATTTACCAGCATTTCATCCTGGAAGTTGGTATCATAACCAATATTTAGAAACAAAACTGTTTGACCCAGATAAAAAACTAAAAGATTATACTGAACAAGAAAGAAACTTGCTATATTATGGTTCTTATGAAAAAGGTGGAAAGCAAGTAAATAAGAAAGTTGAAGGAATATATAATCATTTATCAAGATTAACATTAAAAAGAGATACATCAAATGTGGGCGATTATTCTTTGAAAAGAATGGAAAAGATTATACAAGAAAAAGAATGTCCATTATGCCATGGAAAACGATTAAATCAAAATGCATTGAATTGTAAAATAAATGGAATTAATATTGCAGAAATGTGCGAAATGGAATTTACAGTATTAAGAGATTTTCTAAGAGAAATCAAAGATTCTAGAGTTAATACTATAATTGAAACTTTAGTTGCTTCACTTACAAGAATGATAGATATTGGATTACCATATTTAAGTATGAATAGAGAATCTGCCTCATTGTCTGGTGGAGAAGCTCAAAGATTAAAATTAGTTAGATATATGGGAAGTTCTTTAACAGGAATGATATATATTTTTGATGAGCCAACAACAGGAATGCATCCAAGAGATGTATATCGTATGAGCTTTTTATTGCAAAGCCTTAGAGACAAAGGAAATACAGTATTGGTCGTTGAACACGATAAAGATATAATAAGCATAGCAGATGAAATTATAGATGTAGGTCCATTAGCAGGAAGAAATGGAGGACAAATATTATTTCAGGGAAGTTATGAAAATCTTTTATTATCAAATACTTTAACAGGTAAAGCAATGCAAAGTACTGTTGAAATTAGGAAAGACGTACGAACACCAAAAGAATTTTTGAGAGTGCAAAATGCAAATTTGCACAACCTGAAAAATGTTTCTGTAGATATTCCACTTAATGTTTTAACAGTAGTTACAGGAGTAGCAGGTTCTGGTAAGAGCACATTAATTAGAGATGTTTTTGCAAAACAGTATTCAGATAGAGTTATACTTGTTGATCAATCACCAATAACAGCAACTAACCGTTCAACCCCAGCATCTTTTTTAGAATTTTTTGATGAAATTAGAAAAGAAATAGCAAAGGCTAACAAGGTAGATGCATCTTTATTCTCATTTAATAGTAAAGGAGCATGTCCACACTGCAAAGGAAAAGGTGTAATTGTAACAGAACTAGTATTTATGGACCCAGTAACAACTATTTGTGAAAAGTGTCAAGGAAATAGATTTAGTGATGAATCAATATCATATAAATATAATGGAAAAAATATTACTGAAATATTAAGCATGACAGTAGAAGAAGCATTAGATTTTTTTAATAGTAATAGCAAAATAACAAAAAATATAAAAGCATTAGATGAAGTAGGATTATCTTATTTATCTTTAGGACAAGCATTATCTACTTTGTCTGGAGGCGAGAGACAACGAATAAAGTTAGCTAAATATATAAATGAAAAAGGTAATATATATATATTAGACGAACCAACAACAGGATTACATATTGCAGACACGAAAAAGATTATGAAATTGTTAGACAGTTTTGTAGAAAAAGGAAATACGGTGGTTGTAATAGAACATAATTTAGACATAATGAAGCAAGCGGATTATATAATAGATATTGGCCCAGATGGAGGAAAAAATGGAGGACAAATTGTATTTACTGGCACACCAGAAGAAATGATAAAAACATCAAATACAATAACAGCACAATATTTGAAAAAGAATTAATAATAAGCAAATCAAGAGAATGTTTTTAAAAGGTGAAGTGAGGAAATCTACACTTCACTTTGGCTTTTTTATAATTAAATTAAGATAAATAATTGTTTATTATAGAATAATATGATATTATTCTATACATGGATGAGAGAGAATTTTGTGCCAAAAGTTGCCAAAAACCTCCGTCCCCATTGGCAATTTATAGGAGGAATTTATGAAATTATTTAATGCTGGTTCGTTCTTTAATGAAGAAAACCAAATTGAATTTTTAAAGGATATAGATAACGTTGATAAGTTAAAAACAAAATTAAGTATGGCAAAAAGAAAGCTTTTGAAAGACTATAAATTTGAAACATATGGCTTGCCAGATGATTTTACACAGTCTTCATATATTATTGCAGCTAATCATTTAACAGATTGTGATGCACCACTTATATTAAGCTATTATTATGAGATTATGAATGAGATAATTGATAGTTATCCTCAACTTTTTATTTTTGCAAAGGAAAATTGCTTTAATGGTGTTTCAATATCTAAAGAATTATTACCAATACTAGAACTTGAAAAGGTTGTTGCTGTAGATAGAAATAAGGTTTCAGGTTCATTAACTGCTATAAAAACAGCTAAAAGTTGGGTTGCAGAAGCAAATGGAAAACCAAGGCATTTTTTAATTTTCCCACAAGGAACTATTTATGATGTTAACTTGGAAAAAATAGAGAATATTGAAAGAGGAACATTTTGGTTATCAAGTATATTACAGGTTCCAATACTACCAGCATTTATAGAACAGGCTGTAGAGGGAGAAATTAATAGATTAGTATTTGGAAAACCAATTGCTGTACCAAAAGGTTGTAAGGAATTTGATGAATATAAAACAGCTTGGATAAAAGAAGTAATAGAAGCAGAGAATAGTTTAGCTAGTTTAACAGGAATTCCTGCTAGAGAAGCAATGCTTGATGAAGACCATAAAATAAGAAAAAAATTTAATAATATGCAAGAAGACAAATAGTTTTAAATTGGAGAAAAATATGAAAAAGATTTTATTAATTTTAGGTATTGTTATAGCCATATTTATATTAATTTTTATAGGAATTAATATTTATGTTGTAACAAGCACAAAGAAAAGCATTATAACAGTAAGCAAAGCAAAAGAATTAAATGATATTGATTGTATTTTAGTCTTAGGTGCTGGAGTATGGGGAGATAAACCAAGCCCTATGCTAGAAGATAGATTAATACAAGGAATAGAATTATATAAAAATAATGTTTCTAATAAAATAATAATGAGTGGAGACCATGGTAGTGAAGAATATGATGAAGTAAATATAATGAAACAATTTGCAATAGGCAGAGAAGTTGCATCAGAAGACATTTTTATGGACCATGCAGGATTTTCTTCATACGAAAGTTTATATAGAGCAAAAGAAATATTTAAGGTTAAGAAAATAATAATTGTAACACAAGAATATCATTTATACAGAGCATTATACATTGCAAAACAACTTGGAATAGAAGCATATGGAGTATCAGCAGACCCACGTCAATATGCAGGTCAATTCTCAAGAGAAATAAGAGAAATTTTTGCAAGAGATAAAGATTTTATAAAGTGTATATTTAAACCAAAATCCACATATTTGGGAGATTCAATTCCAGTAAGTGGCAATGGGGATATAACTAACGATAAAAATGAAATATAATGTAATAAAAATAATTGTCTATTAAAAATAATGTGATATTATTTTATGCGAGGACGGAAAAATGTGTTGAAAATTGCCAAAAACCTCCGTCCCCATTGGCAATAGCTTTATTAACTGAAACAATTGAAAATTCAATTAAAAAGTGATATAATTTTAAACAGCAAATTTTAAAAATTTTACAACTAAGGAGGCATCTAAAGTGAAAGAAAAAATTTTAGTATTTACTGGTGCAGGAATTTCAAAGAGTGCTGGTATTCCAACATTTGAAGAAACTCCTAACATACGGGAGAAACTAAGCTTAGATTTTTTCAATGAGCATTATGAAGAATTTTGGAATACTGTCAAAAAGTTGCAAGAAAATATTGTAGGTAAAAAACCTACATTGGCTCACGAGCTTTTAGCAGAAGAAGACTATTTAATAATAACAATGAATATTGATAGACTTCATACACTTGCAGGAAGCAAAAGAACAATAGAAGTACATGGGAATTTGGAAAAGATTCAGTGCACTAAATGCGGAAGAGAATATCCTTTCAGCTACATTTATGAATCTTTGACTTGTGAAGAATGTAATTCTAATATGAGACCACAAATTGCTTTATATGGTGATACAAAGATTAGTGCTTATAACACAGCATTGCAAATATTAAAGTTGTATGCTTGTAAAAAAGTAATAATAATAGGAACATCATATAATACAGGATTTGCATATGAATTCTATAAGCTTGCACAATCATTAAATTGTACAATTATAGAAATGAATGAAAATGCAGATGAGCAACTGACAGATTTCTTAGTTAAACAAAGTTTGTTCTAAAAAATAGAGAGTTACAATTGTAACTCTCATTTTTTTAGAATTTTATTACTGAATAATTCTTGAATTAACCTAGAAAGGAATATTAATGAATCATCGTTTAACAATAAAGAAATTGCTACTCTCTCATGGTAGTATGAAACTTTAATTTTCTTAAAATTAAGACTATTAAGAATACGTTTCACATCCTGAATCTTTTTAGTTGAAAAAGATACTTCGTAATCAAAATAATACGATTTTCTTACAATAAAAAATTTGTTATAACAAAAATCATTTCTGAAATATCTTTTAACTTTTCTTAAACTCGCATGAGTTATGCAATAAACGGATGAGAGCTTTTTTCGAATAGAATCTGATATTTGCATTTGAGATAACCCTGCAAAATATAGTAGTAAGATTACAGAAGCTTCATTTGAAAAACAATTCAATATAATACTTAAAATCTGACAAATTGTATCAGCTTTATCAAGTGAATCTTCCAAGTTTATTGATGTATCTTCAATAAGCTTTTCATATAAAAATTGTTTGGATTCCAGATCTTTTAGATCATCTAATGAAATATTTCCGTAATTTTTGTTAGATTTTGCATAAAAGTTTAGAATAGAATTTCTTATACACCGTGTTGCATAAGTAGAAAAATTAATCTTTTTCTCTTCTTTAAAGGTACAAGCTGCATAGCAAAGGCCTAATGTGCCTTCAGATAATGCATCTTCATATTCACTAGGATTAGTACAACCTAGTTCTTTTACAACAAAATTAACAAGTCTAATATTTTGCAATACTAATTTCTTTTGCTCAGAGCCAAGTTGCATAATTTATTCTCCTTTCATAATAAAATTCAATCCAAATTGATATACATAATAGTTTACCATATTTTTTAAAAAAAGTACATACAAAAATCAATAAAAAGTATATACATGGATTCAACAGATATTGAAAAAAGTATTTTTTTATAGTATAATATATAGCATGTTGAGAGAAATCTTAATATATTAATAACTTGTATAAATATGCAAGTAATAAAAGGAGAGGTTTGAATGTCTGAAAAAATCCGTATAGCAATAGTAGGTTATGGCAATTTAGGAAGAGGAGTAGAACAACAAATTCACTTATGCAATGACATGGAACTTGTAGCAATTTTCTCAAGACGTAAAATTGAATCTAAAACAGGGTGTCCAGTATATGATATGGAGAAAATGAAAGAGTTCAAGAAACAGGTTGATGTTGCAATACTTTGCGGAGGCTCAGCAACAGACTTGCCTCAACAAGGCCCACAAGTAGCAAAATTTTTTAATACTGTGGATAGCTTTGACACACACGCGAAGATAAAAGACTATTTAAAAAGCATGAACATAGCTTCTTTAAATAGTGAGAAGGTTTCAATTATTTCAGTAGGATGGGATCCAGGATTGTTTTCAATAAGTAGATTGTACATGGATTCTATATTACCAGATGGTTCTACATATACATTTTGGGGCCCAGGCGTAAGTCAGGGGCATTCAGATGCAATACGTAGAATATCAGGCGTTATAGATGCAGTACAGTACACTATTCCTAAGGATGAAAGTATTGAATTGGTAAGAAAAGGAAAAAATCCAGAATTATTACCAATTGATAAGCATTTCAGATTATGCTATGTAGTTGCGGAAGATTCTGCAAACAAAGAAATAATCGAAAATGAAATCGTAAATATGCCAAATTATTTTGACGAGTATGAAACAGAAGTACATTTCATTTCTAAGGAAGAGTTTCAGACAAACCATAAGAAAATGCCACATGGTGGATTTGTAATTCGTAGTGGTAAAACTGGAGATGAAAAGCAGGTAATGGAGTTTTCATTAAAGCTTGAATCTAATCCATTATTTACCGCATCAGTATTATTAGCATATGCACGTGCAGCTTACAAATTATATGAAGAAAAGAAATATGGTGCTAAAACAGTACTTGATATTCCACCGGTTTTATTGAGTGAAAAGCCTTATGAAGAACATTTGAAAAATATTTTATAAGATGAATTAAAAAAATAAAAGCTTGCTGTTTACTATTGTAAATTAGTAAGCTTTTATTTTGAAATTCATATTAAATATAAATTATTGCTTGTACAATTATATAAAAATAGTATATAATTGTTTAGAAAGAAAAGGAGAATTATAATGGAAAAAGACGAAAATAGTAAAATGAAAATTATTGTGTATATTTTAGTAGTAATATTTTCATGTGTGTTTATATTTGTAGGGAATAAAATATGTAGAACAGATTTATCAAATGAAGAAACAGGAGAATACTACAAGGCAAGAATTAATTCTATAGATAAAATAGATAAAGAAAATTATAGTGCAGGTGATGAATTTTACGAAAATAAAATAATAAATTTTACAGCTGAAATATTAAGCGGAGATAAAAAAGGACAAATTGTTAAAGGAACACAAAATATAGATGAAATGTATGCTGCACAGCCAAATGAAGTAAAAAAAGATAGCAATGTTATTCTAGGCTTTATTAATATTAATGCAAATACAGAACCAGAATGGGTTTTTATTGAATATAACAGAAGTGACACTTTAATATGGTTAGTAATAGCATTTCTTGCATTAATACTAATATTAGGCAGAAAAAAAGGATTTTCAACAATTGTATCTCTGATATTTACAATACTTGCAATATTCTTAGTATTTATACCAAGTATTTTAAAAGGATACAACATATATTTAACAACAATTATAGTATCAGTATTCATTATATTTATGAGTTTACTTATTATAAATGGTGCTAATAAAAAAACATGGTGTGCAATATTAGGAAATTTAGGTGGCGTAGCAGTAGCTGGTATAATTGCAATAATTATGAGTAATGTATTAAAGATTACAGGAATTGTAGATCAAGAATATGTATTCTTAATGACAGCTCAAATTAATATAAACATAGATTTAATTGCGATAGTATGGGCCGGAATAGTTATAGGTTCGCTTGGAGCTATTATGGACGTAGCGATGTCGATTTCATCAGCATTAAATGAGCTTTCTGAAAACATGGAGGAAAAGACATTTTCAAAAATGCTTAAATCTGGAATGAATATAGGTAGAGATGCAATAGGAACAATGACAAACACATTAATACTAGCATATATAGGAAGTTCTTTAGCAACAGTATTGTTATTTATGATATATAATAAAAATACATTGTATTTATTTAATATGGAAATGATTGTTGTAGAAGTATTACAAGCTATTGTAGGAAGTATGGGAATTCTATTTGCTGTACCATCTACAGCGATATTTGCAGCATATATATTTACAAAAAACATAAAAAATAAAAACATATCAAGTCAAACAGCAACAATAAAAAGTAGAAGAGATATAAAATTTTAAATAAAGAATTATATGGAGGTAAAAATGAAAGAACAATTTTTAGAAATATTAAAAACAGTAAAAAGAGATGGAATAGATGAACTAATTAAATTTATAGAGAAAACAGATTTCTACACAGCACCAGCAAGTACAAGATTTCATGGCTGTTATGAAGGAGGACTTTTAGGGCATAGCTTAAAAGTATATGAAATATTAAAAGAAAAAGTAAAATATCAAAATTTAGAAGTATCAGATGAAACAATAAAAATTGCTGCATTATTGCATGATATTTGCAAAGTTAATTATTACAAAGTAGACTATAGAAATGCGAAAAATGAAAAAGGCGAATGGGAAAAAGTACCATATTATACAGTAGACGACACAATTCCATATGGACATGGAGAAAAATCAGTAATGATGATTACAGAATATATGAAATTAACAACTGAAGAAAAATACGCAATAAGATGGCATATGGGCTTTACAGAACCAAAAGAAGTATATGGAACATTAGGACAAGCATATAAAAAATATCCATTAGCATTACTTCTATTCGAAGCAGATTTAGAAGCTACATATTTTTATAACATATAAGGAGTGTTTAATGAAGGATAAGAGATTTCAAAAAATATATGTAGAAATAACAAATATTTGTAATTTGAAATGTGCATTTTGCCCAGATACGAACAGAGAAAAACAATTTATTAAAGTAGATGAATTTAGAAGGATAATTGAAAATATAAAACAGTATACTAATTTAGTATACTTACATGTAAAAGGTGAACCACTATTACACCCAGAGCTTGGAGAAATTCTAAAAATTTGTGAAATGAATAACATTAATGTAAACATTACAACAAATGCAACATTATTATATAAAAATTTAGAAACTATAGTAAAATCAAAAGCAATAAGACAAATGAATTTATCATTACATAGTATAAATGAAAATGAAATTAATGAAATATATAATTCAAGAAGCTATTTGCAAAGTGTACTAGAATCTGTAAAAATTATCAACGAAAAAACTGAAATATTGATATCATTTAGATTATGGAATATAGACAAAATAGGTGCAAATGATAAAAATATTAAAATAATAGAAGCTTTAGAGAAAGAATATAACATAGATAATTTAATGGAGAAAACTAAACAATGTAGATATGTTAAATTACATAATAGTATATACTTAAATCAAGACAGACAATTTACTTGGCCTAATTTAAAATCAAATATAATATCAGAATCTGGAAAGTGCTTTGGACTTAGAAATCAAATAGCAATTTTAGTAAATGGAGATATAGTTCCATGTTGCTTAGACCAAGAAGCGGATATAAAACTTGGAAATATATATGAAAATACTATAGAAGAAGTATTAGATAGCAAAATTTGTAAAGAATTAATTCAAGGCTTTGAAGCGCATAAATTAATAAATCCATTGTGTAAACGTTGTGGATTTAGAACAAAATTTGGAAATGAATAAGTTATAAGTGTTGTAGGGGTCGGCGTCCTCGACGACCCGAGACAACTAAAAAAAGTAAGAAAATAAATTTTCTTACTTTTTTGGTGCGGATGAGAGGACTTGAACCCCCACGTCAAAGACACTAGATCCTAAGTCTAGCGCGTCTGCCAGTTTCGCCACATCCGCATTTGTTAGACAATAAATATCTTAACACTTTTATAAATAGTTGTCAATAAATTTTAAACAATTTATTGATTTTACTTGTAATATCAAATATAATTACTTATATGTATAAAGAATATATATAATGCAAAGTAATATATGAATTTTTTTGTAGGGGCGTATTATATACACCCGTTTAATAAAAAGGGGAAAAGATGATAAATAAAAACGAAGAGCATATTGTAGATATTATAGATAATGGATTTAATGGAGAAGGAATAGCAAAAATAGATAACTTTGCTATTTTTATTGATAATGCAATAAAAGGAGAAAAAATTAAAATACACATATTAAAAGTTTTAAAAACACATGCATATGCTAAAATTGTAGAAATTTTAGAGCCTTCTTCAAAACGTGTAGAAACAAATTGTAATACATATTCACAATGTGGAGGATGTCAATTAAGACATATAGACTATGGAACAACGTTAGATATGAAAACAAATATTGTAGAAAACTGTATATATAAAGCATTAGGAGAACATATAAAAGTTGAAAATACAATAGGAATGGGGCTACCAATACATTATAGAAATAAGCTACAGTACCCAATAGGATTAAATGAAAATAATCAACCAATAATGGGCGTATATTCAGAAAGAACACATAAAATTATACAAACAAAAGAATGTTTAATTCAAAGCGAAGAATGTAACAACATAGCACAAGATATATTCAATTGGATAAAGGAGAACAAAATACCTGTTTATGACGAAAAGAATTTAAATGGAATAGTAAGACATATAGTTATTAGAATTGGAAAAAACACAAATGAAATTATGGTTACACTAGTATTAAGAGAAGACAAATTAAAACTAGAAAAAGAATTAGTACAGTATTTAACTAATAAATATGAAAGTATAAAAACAATAGTAAAAAATTTAAATCCAAACAATACAAATGTTATACTAGGAAAGAAAATAAAGGTATTATATGGTGATGGATATATTTACGATATATTAGGAAATTATAAATTTAAAATATCACCATTATCATTTTACCAGGTAAATCCAACACAAACAGAGGTATTATATAATACAGGAATAGAATTTGCAGAATTAACAGGTAAAGAAGAGATATTTGATTTATATTGTGGAATAGGAACAATAGGAATATTTACATCAGATAAAGTAAAAAAAATGTACGGAATAGAAGTAGTGCCAGAGGCAATAAAAGATGCAGAAGAAAATGCAAAAATAAACAATATAAAAAATGCAGAATTCTTCGTAGGCGAAGTAGAAAATGTGCTACCAAAACTTATAGAAGAAAGAAAAATAGATGCAGACGTAGTATTTATAGACCCACCACGTAAGGGATGTGACCCAATAACATTAGACACAATATTAAAAATACAACCTAAAAAAATAATATATATAAGTTGTAATCCAGCAACACTTGCAAGAGACTTAAAAGAATTAAACAAAAAATATGAAATAAAAAAAGTACAACCAGTAGATATGTTTCCATATACAAGCCATGTAGAGAGCGTAGTGCTTCTTAGCAAAAATTAAATAACAGATAATACTTAAAGAAATTGAAAGAAAAAATAATATCAAAGCACTGCATTCCAACAAAGCGCCTATACGTTTAATAGTAGCAGTAAAAAATCTTACATCTATAGAAAAGTTGGTGGAAGTTGCAATAAATGCAAAAAATGAGAGTCTAAGATATGAAGCATTTCAGAGACTTTTAAAATTAAGTAACTAATATAAAAAGTGCTATTAATATTTATATTGATAGCACTTTTTATTAATTTATTGTTGAATTTTTAAGAATAATAAGAAATATATTTGGAAATAATTGTTTTTGTCGAAATATATTGAATATTATCTGTAATTATGGTATAACCATAATTATAAAGAGTATAAAATAGTAGTTTAAATAACTCTTAATAGTAGATAATATATCTAATTCTAAAACATAAGAAAAAAGCAATTATTGAATTAGAATTGCAATAATAAATAGCAAAATACAGTAAAAGAGTTAGTAGTGTTACTAGCTCTTTTGTGTTATAAATAATAAATTTGATTGGGGGAATTAGTATGGAAAATAGTCCAACTGAACTAGAATATGATGAAGTTGTTGTTGAAAAGAAAAAAACAATAAGAGATGATTCATATTTTGACGGGAAACTTTTAGAACTTATTGGTTACAGAATATTAGCAATTATTATAACAGTATTTACATTAACAATTGCATCAGCATGGGCAGAAAAATTACTAATCGCATACAAAATAGACCATACAGTATATAACGGAAAAAGATTAAAATTTGAAGGAACAGGTGCATCTTTGTTTGTTCAAAGATTTAAATGGATCTTCTTTACAATTATAACTTTTGGAATTTATTCTTTGTGGATTCCAATAAAAAAAGAAAAATGGGTAGTTTCAAACATTCATTTTGAAGATGAACCATTTAATAAAGAAGATAGTTATTTTGATGGAGGTTTGTTAGGGTTAATAGGTGTTAATCTATTTAGTAGAATATTAACATTAATTTCATTAGGATTATTATATCCATTTGTAATTTGTTATAAACAAAAATGGATTGCAAAACATACAATAATAAATCGCAAAAAATTAGTATTTAGCGGTAAAGCATTAAGCTTAGTAGGGCATTATCTATTATGGTATTTGTTAACACTTATAACATTTGGTATATTTGGTTTATGGGTACCAATAAAAATTTGTAATTGGAAAGCAAAAAATACACATATAAAATTAAAAGATGAACAAGAAAGCAAAGGTTCAGTAATACCAATGATTATTGGAATAGTTCTAGCTATAACATTAATTATTGGAGTTGGAACTTTTATTGCAACAAATTACGATAAATGGGATTTCGAAAATTTAGAGGATTTTGAAATTTCTGATATTTTTAAAAACAATAAGAAAAGAAGTAGTGGTGGAGAAGCAAGTATTAAAATGCCAGGATATATAAGCGAAGGAAACTACGAAAGTAATAATAGTAATTATAATAGCAGTAATTATAAAAGAAATAAAAAGCTAACTTTAATAGATGGAGTATTTTGCTATGGTACAAGTCATTATGATGACTTGGTTGCAGAAATAATAAATGGTAATATTGCAATAAGTCAAAGTGGTGGTGCAGTTCTTTTAGAAAATACAAATGCAAAATATATTTTTGACATGTCAGTAATTGCCGCAGAAAATGTAGATTTATACTATATTACAAACAATAATGACCTATATATGATAGAAAGACCAAATGCAAATAACAATAATCAAAAAGGAAAAAAGGTTACAAATAGTAAAGTTGCAGAATTTATAGAAGCAAAATATAAGGATGATGGATATTATTTAAGAGTATTATTAACAAATGGAAATACAGAAGACATACTTTACTTTGAATTCCCACAATATTAATAAAAGAAAGAGTGATATATTTGCAAAAAGAATTTGAGTTGGCAAAGGAAAATATGCTATTACATGAAAGAGACTTTTCAGAATATGCATGTAAATCTATAAATGGAATTAAATTTAATCAAGATAAGGAAGCTATTAGACCTATATTTTTTAGAGATATAGATAGAATAATTCATTCGCTAGCATATACTAGGTACATAGACAAAACACAAGTATATTCATTTATAGAAAACGACCACATAACACACAGAGTTCTACATGTTCAATTGGTTTCAAAAATTGCGAGAACAATAGGCAGAAGTTTAAACCTTAATGAAGATTTAATAGAAGCAATATCTTTAGGACATGATGTTGGACATACTCCATTTGGACATGTGGGCGAAAGATGTTTAAATGAAATTTGTGAAAGAGAAAATATAGGATATTTTTGCCATAATGCACAAGGGGTAAGAGTGCTAAAGGATTTAGAAAATGCTAATATTAGTATGCAAACATTAGATGGAATACTAGCACATAATGGAGAAATATTGCTTAATAAATATTCATATAACCCAAACAAAACTAAAGAAGAATTTTTAGAAGAAGTAAATAGTGTAAATAGTATAAAGGGTTATAGCAAAAAAGTAATACCAATGACATTAGAAGGAAGTGTTGTTAGAATATCTGATGTAATAGCATATATTGGCAGAGATATTGAAGATGCAATAATCGTTGGTTCAATAAAAAGAGAAGATATACCAGCTAAAATTATAAAAGTACTTGGAAACTGTAATGCTGAAATAGTAAACACATTAATAATAGATATAATAAAAAACAGCATTGGCAAGAATTACTTAACATTTTCAAATGATGTATTTAATGCTTTAATGG